>CAJTKW010000062.1 GCA_910577035.1 uncultured Acetatifactor sp. | reverse complement strand
AACTTACTGTGCCGTTTCTTGTATTAATTGGGCTATATTTATGTAATAATTGGAACCTTCATCAAAATACGACGTCAAAAAGCTCCAAATGGGCAATAAAAAAGCATGACTAAATCTGTTATCAGTCATGCCCTAATAGTAATGCAATCTTATTTTTTTGTCTCCCTCAGGACATATCTCCATAATCCCATCATATTTCTCTACCATTTTCCTTACATTCTCCAGACCAATGCCATGGAGTCCACTTGTCTTTTTCGTTGTAAACAACCGCTGATGTCTTTTTTCCAGTTTCCCATTGTAGCTGTTTTCAACTTGAATTCTAAGAAATCCCTGCTGCAATTCAATGTTTATCTCCATCCTCTTACTTTCTGTCTGCCTTGCCGCCTCAATGCTGTTCTCCAGCAGATTCCCCAAGATTACGTTGATGCCAAAGGAATGGCTTACCTGTTTCGAAAGTCGTACATTGACATTGACGGTGCGTAGTTCTTCCTTTGCCCTGCGAATCATCTATTACCAACATATTGATCATGATTCAAAACATGGTATTAATGTTTTCATTGTTAAAATCATACCATTCTGCATTTTGCTTTTTTTCCTGCTTAGATACCACATCCAAATATTCTTCCTCTGTGGCAGAATGATGGTCTACTACAAAAGAATCCCAGCCTTTATATGTTCCGGTTTCATAGGATATTTTATCTACTGTATAGCCCTCTTTTGTAAAGTTGGTAATAGCCGCAATACCTGACTCCGTAACTCCTGTAGGATCCGAAAAATTAAAAGTTCCGTCGATCTTCAAATCCACTAAAGTTCTGTTATCAGTTAAATAACCATAAACCTTATCATCTGATTGATGAAGAATTACCTTTCCACCTGCGTCACCCGCCGCACCAACTACAAAAAGAATGACTTCATCTTCCCCGTCTCCATTTAGATCCGCTACCGCAAACTCCCATATTTTCATGAAAGAATCATCTGGATCAAAGAGAGCGGGTACATCTGTTATAGTGATAGTCTCCATTTTCCCATCGGTTGGATAGCGAAATGAGGTCTCCCCCAAAAGAACCGCCTTATATATCTCATCAGCACTCATATTCGTATCTGTATTTGGCTTGCCAGAAGCAGAAGGTTCCACATCAACCTTATCTTGAACAGAGCTACCTAATACCGTTTGCTCAGAATCTGACGCACCTTTATCTTCAATAGAGTACCTTTCTTTCATTTTCGCACAAATAAAAATAACTAAAACAATCATAATCAATATAAAGATAACTCTTGCCATCTTTTCTATTGACATCTTTTCTCTCATATCCATCTTCCTCCATAAATAAAAATTTTCGGAGCACAAAGCCGACCTCATTTTATCATAGAAAATCTGCTATGCACCTTTGTTATAAAAATTCCTTTTGTTGATTAAAAGTTTCCCAATCTGTCGGACTATATCTTGCCAGATGTACAAATAACTTTGATAAATTGGCAGTTTTAGACTCCGTTTTTATGAAAAGCGCGTAAAATATATAGTTCATTTATATTAAAATAGGACTATATATTATGCGAATTTTGATGCAATTTTGCAACCAATATCTGGTTTAATAGCTGATTTTATTTGTAAAGAGGAATGTTTTTGTCCCGAAAGCCCCATCAATATATATGTAGGAATCTGCAAATGGCTTAAAATGGGCATTTTCTTGTAAAAATCTATAGTCCTGAAAATTGGGAAACTTTTAGTTGATTATATCAATTTTATTATTCATTTATTCCTTATATGATTTGAAGTAAAGATGATATGGTGTTTGCATCTCTCTTTATCATGTGCAGATACAAGTAGTTTCACTCTCAGTGTGTTCCCGTTTCTCTATTGAGTAACGGAAACACACTATACTGGCCTTATCCATACATCACAAAAGGCAGGAAAAAATCTCAATGCCATTAAGTCTCATAAAAAATAATCTCTTCTATAGAAAAGTCACCCAATCCTTTGAGCTTGCCGGACAACGAGCCAATAAACTCTGCACAGACAAGGCCATTAAAATTTCCTTTAGCTGATTCTAAAACTCCATTGGGATAACTCCTGAATGTCTGTATGATTCCATTACTCCAGGTATGTGCTTTTGCATCCCCAACTACACCAGGAATGTAAAACAGGGTACCGGCGCTGTCCTTTACAACAACATCAAGTTTGCCCTTTGCATACATCTCACTCGGAGTAATTGACGCATTTGATTTATGATCAGGATTCACAACATTGGGGCCGACAGCCATCCAGTAATTTCCATTAGGATCCGTGTAATCACCTTCGTCACCTACATTAATTACCGGATCGCTACCTGTTACAGCTTTAATCTGTGTAATTGCATAAGGGTTAATCCTTTTTGTACCATATGGATTCTCATAAGAATACCAATAATTCTTATCAGTAAACTTATAAGTGTATCCATCTGTGCCCTTAAAAGAATCAACTGTCGGCATACTGACAGTGCGGCCATCGGTTCCTGTCGGGCTTGTATACATTTTAAGCCATGAAGTTCCCATAATATATTCACAGGTAGTAGTAGCCACCTTCCACTTCTGGCCGGCATTATTTGTGTCCAGTTCGGCCCATTTTGCCGTAGTACCGTTGGTCTGTGCATCGACCGTTAAATACTTTTTGGTGTTGGATTGTAATTGTAACCGATATATACCGGTACTTACTTTTACAAAGTTGATATATGTGTCAGCATTTGACGTATAGACATCACAGTTAGATGCGGTCGCCGCATTTAACATATACCTGATATTGCTGGCACTTTTAACCTCCACATTGCTCCCCAATGAACTAATAACCCATATCTGATTATTATTTTTGGCAGCACTTGAGATGTTAACATTAGTGCGAGCGTTAAGCGCTGCTGATGCCGCAACATTTAAACGAAGACCATTTCCCGAATGTGAAGTAATTGTGTAATATCCCATTTTGTATTCCTCCTGTGTATTTAAATATGAAACTTATCTTTGTAATGAATGCTGTTCTTCATTTCCTGCTTGAAAGCTGATAATACTTACACAACCAACTATTTTATATGCATTTGTAATTTTATTTTTCCTGCCAACAGAGATATGCTGACAATAAAAAAATCTATTGTTATTACAACAACCAGCCCTTTCAAGTCCAGTGCCAATGCGAATATAAACAGCATACATTCCAACGTCAAAATCATTCTAGTTCTTTTCCGGTACACTTTTTGTTCTGCTTGATCCAGATGCTTATTATTGTTCTCAACTGGCGCCGTTGTAAAAATAACTACAGTGGAGATTGCCACAATCAATATATGCCCCGTAACTGGCCACTCTATCTGCACAAAACAAATAATAGATACCAGCAGCATGGCCGTTGAAAACAGCAGGCATCTCCCCTTGGTCCTTGCGTGGAATCCTCCTGCGTTCTTCCTTAACGGAAAAATCAACAACCATAACAGAAAACTCTCAAAGAGGTAATCAAAGCAAAATCCAATCACCAAAGTAATCAGCATCCCAAGCATACTGCTCCCGATGTTTTCCAAACCATATTCTACAATCCCTACTTCGTCTGGTGAGATAATCCCATCCCTCAGGAGCACTCCTGCTAAGGCTTTTTCAGTCTTCAAAACTTCCGCAATGCCTTGACTTGCTTGGGCTCTTGGGGCTGATAACCCCAGCACGGACATGTGGTGTTGGCCTCCACGCTTGCAGACTTCTTTGCAATTCTCGCAATAGCCTGTTCAACTCCCTTTTTGGCACGTTCCTTCATTTTCATTGCTTTCACCTCCTTCGCAGATGATATTAGCACAAAAAAACTTACTGTGCCGTTTCTTGTATTAATTGGGCTATATTTATGTAATAATTGGAATTTTCATCAAAATGCGGCATTAAAAAGCTCCAAATAGGCAATAAAAAAGCATGACTAAATCTGTTATCAGTCATGCCCTAATAGTAGTGCAATCTTATTTTTTTACTTCTGACATATATAAAATTAATATGACACGAAACATGTCTCCTTCAGGACATACTTCCATAATCCCATCATATTTCTCTACCATTTTCCTTACATTCTCCAGACCAATGCCATGGAGTCCACTTGTCTTTTTCGTTGTAAACAACCGCTGATGTCTTTTTTCCAGTTTCCCATTGTAGCTGTTTTCAACTTGAATTCTAAGAAATCCCTGTTGCAATTCAATGTTTATATCCATCCTCTTACTTTCTGTCTGCCTAGCCGCCTCAATGCCGTTCTCCAGCAGATTCCCCAAGATTACGTTGATGTCAAAGGAATGGCTTACCTGTTTCGGAAGTCGTACATTGACATTGACGGTGCGTAGCTCTTCCTTTGCCCTGCGGATCAAATAGTTCATCACACTGTCTATTTCAAGGTTGCCAGAGGACACAATCTCGTTGGGATTTGTTATAAATTCCTCCATATCGCCTATATATTCTTCAATCGCCCTATCCTCTCCTTTTGCCGCCAATATCTTCAACTCATTCATATGATGTTTCATATCATGCCGCAACGCCTTTACTTTTTCTTCTCCCTGCAGCATTACATCCAACTGGTTTGCATAACCCTGTATCTCTTTCCGCAGCACCTCATTCTCATATTGATGAAAAAGGGCATCGGAAAGTATATTGTACAGATAAAAGGTAAAAAAATTAACAATTATAAGCCCTACACTGGTGATAACAAGCCCCGTTTCGGTGCTGCTCTTCGTGTATATCATCATACAAAGCATTCCAATACTACATAATGGCACCAAACCTAAGGATATATTTCCAACACCCCTCATTTTCCGCCGGGCATCTACGATTTTTTCCGTAAGCAACTCACAGACCAATACCAGAAATACAGTAACAACCTCATAAATCTGATTGAACCCCACACCATCCTTATAATTTACAAAAGGCAGAACAGCAATCGTATTACAGCCCATGTTAATCATATAAACAGAACAGGTCACAAACAAAATCATCTTTATTGATCTTGTGTATGTCAGAACAATAAGTCCAATCCCCACCAGATTACAGGCAATATTAACCCATACTGTATGAAAAATCAGATAAGCAGCCGTATTGATTATAAAAAATCCCCCATATACCAGCATATGCCTCATCCGGCTACCACAAGTTTCCTTTTCCTCATCCTCTAAAAATATATGGATAAATCTGCTGATTAGATAAATCCTAAACAAGTTTGTTGTAACACAAATAATAAAATCCGTCATATTATCCCCTTAGCAGCCTTTCCCTAACTTGTTTCCGATATGCTTTGCTGATCGACAGTATCGTGTTATTATCCATCTCCACCGTTTCATAAGTATACCGCACTACATGTATCTTGTTTATCACATAGGACTGATGAATCGTAAAAAACTCCTTGGGCAGCTTTTTCTCCAATTCCCTTATCGCCCCGTAAAACTCTCTTTCCTCATCCATTGCCACTATCTTTATCTTCCGCCCTTCACTCTCGAAGTATATGATTTCATGGTATGAGATATAGTAATAATCCCTGCCATTCTGAAATTCAAACCGTTCTGCATTTTTCTCAAGCAGCTTGATGGCCAGTTTAAGCGCATCCTCTATCTGCTGCATGGTTATTGGCTTTACCAGAAAATCCATGGGCTGGGTCTTGAACAATTTCTGCGCATAGGAGGATTCTCCGGATATATAAACAATCTGCATCCCTCTGTCCTCCAGCTTGTTTCTGATAAAATCGCCCACCTCAATTCCTGTCAGTTTTATCAGCTCAATATCAAGAAACAATATATCCAGATGACCGCCCTGTTCAAGATACTTACACAAATCCTCGCCGGTATACCATACCTGAGTGTCTATTTTCAGTTTGTTCTTATCCGCATACTGTATCACCATTTCCTCAAGTAATGCGCAAATATTTTTGCCGTCATCACATATCCCTATATTATACATACTGCCTCCCGCAATATTAGTTTTGCAAAATAATCCATCCTTCATGTTTATAATTCAACCCTCCGCTTTGCATCATATTTTATTCCAATCCTTCTATAATTAGCATTTAGATATTTTAAGTATGCTCTTTTTTCATTTTTTTGTAAATACAAATATTTCAAATATATTACAGATATTTGAAATAGTATAAACTAATTTTATGGAGGTGGGATATGTACGAAAAATTTATTCAGGAGCGTATCAATGAATTACGCATGAAAAAGAATATTTCCGAATATCAACTCAGCCTGGATCTTGGACATAGCCAGGGCTATATCCAGTCAATTACATCCGGCCGCAATTTGCCTTCCATGGGCGCATTTCTCGACATCTGCGCCTATTTTGATATTACGCCCGCTGAATTTTTTAACCCCACGATCAACAATCCGAGCCTTGTAAGGAGCATAATGAACGATATTGAAAAACTGCCGGAGAGCGACCTCCTGCTGCTTTCCACAGTACTTAAGCGCATTCTGGATCCGCACCCAAAATCATAGGCTCAGCATTCAGGCCGTATCATGATATGCTCAGGTGTTCACCTAAATAAATACTTCTTTTCCGCTCTTTAGCATTTTGTTAAATTGAAAGCTCAAGGCGGTATCAGATTGACCCCCGCCCCCGGCCACTGAAAGCCGCAGACAATCATGTTGCTTTTCCGCAGCAAAATTTCGGCTATTTCTGCTATTTTCCTATAACCCCGCATTCCGTTCCGTCCTGCGATGGCAAAATTATCTGTATTCACACCGTTCCCTTGATTTATACGACAATCCGGCTGTTCCACCATCCCATATCTATTCAGGACAGCATCCAGTGCATCTATGCCGTCATTATTTTCTGCTACGCTTACGCTTTTCGCTTTATCTATATCTTTTTCTTCGGACAGAGATTCCTTATATTCTTCCGCCGCTTTAATTTCTCCCGCCATTTTAAGGGCGGGCTCTGTTTCCATGCCCGCCTGATCCGTCTGCTCCGCCTGCTCTGTTTGTACAATTTTATCTGATACCGCTGTTTCTTCCGATACCTCTTCCGCCACTGGAAAATGTAAAATATAGAGATTTGAAGTCTGCCCTCTGTTCCCCTCACGAAACCGGCTTTCCTTTGCCACATATCCCGCCTCTACCAACTCGCGCATAGCTCGCTTTACTGTGGATATGCTGATATGCAGTTCCCTGCTGATAGTCGGTACAGCCGGAAAACAGGTCTGTTCCGTATTGGACCGGTCGATCAGGTATAAAAGCACCTGCAGCGCCCTGTTCCTTAACTGTGACTGATATGCCAACTTCTTCATTTCAAACTGATTCATATTCGTTACCTCGCAATCTCCTATTTTAATCATTACTTGTGTTTTCATTTCCCAGCAGCGCCGGAGAATCATTCCCCGGCGATATATCTCTCTATGATGTTTTTATAAATCTTTGCGTTTGGGCTACCATCCATGCAGTCCGGCTGGTATTCCAGAAAAAGCACCTTGTGATATTCTGTCTGAAAAGCCTCCGCATAGGTTCCCCGTAATGACCTTTCCACAAAGGGGCACAGTATGATAGCAGCCCTGGTTTCATACTGCCCCAGCAGCCTCATGGTATGCTCCATCTCATACGGTTTCATCCCACAGACTAGCAGCAAAATATCTGCATCCACTTCCGGTCTGCCTGTCCCGTAATCCTCAATCAAAAAGTGAAATCCCGCCTCCGGTGCCTGTGTGCCATACCACATCTTCTCCAGCCGAAAGCCCCCCGCCTCATCCTCCATCTCATAGGCATCCTTCAGATAGGGAATAATGCCGCTGCCATTTTTCTCCACATAAGCCACGCTTGCCCCCACGCTGCCCAGCCATGCGGCAAACCCTAGAGCCGTGGTCGTTGTCCCGATACGGCTCTGGGAACTTACCATGGCGATCCTGACCCTGTCCGCCGTAAACCGATACTGTTCCTCCTGCATTTTACCCTTTTCCCTTTCTCTGGGGGAAAACTTTGTCATGCCCCGGCTGCTCAGAGACTGCCTGATCTCATCCTGCATCTCCCTTATCTCCACGCTGGCAACGATATTGCCTACCCCGGCAGCCAGCAATGCCCGGCAAAGCGGATCACTTTCTTTCAACCCCTCGCAGATTACCGTGACTCTGGCGTTATACATTGTCAGAAATTCCTCAATGGCATGAGCAAAATCTTCATCCTCATCCCCAAAAGCGATACGGTCCAGCACAAGTTCCGTACAATGGGAGAAATTACGCATATCATAGACCACAAACTGCTTTAACATGAAATTCCCCGTCATCTTCTTAACCGGCAGGGCGTCCTCATGCTCCGCCAGAAAATCCAGCAGATTGGTGTGCTGCTGGGAGGACAAGTATAAAATCATAATCTCACTGTCTCCTTTCCGGGAGAATGCCCTGAGCGGACATTCTCTCCCTGTCAACCATAAAATTCCGATACCTTACACTTTTCTGCAAAGCGAAACGGCATTCGTCTGCATCATTCATCTGGATATAGCCCAGAACGGGCCGCCTGCCCCCACCCTCCTTTTCGCCTCCTTTAAAATGAACGACAAGTCCCATTCCTGATTACTCCGCTTTAAACTGGCGGGATCCGCCACAAGTACCTTCCCTTCCGGCGTAATTCCCCGCAATACAATGAAATGCCCGCTCTTTGTAAAATGCCCCTTTGACATAATGGCAACCACCAGCTTTCCTTCCCCAAGGGCATCCGCCACATTCTCCGGCGCAAGGTTCCTATCCACCGAAAGCCCCCAGTGTTCCGCTGCCTTTGGTATCAGGCTGTGGTAGGAGCCGCCTCCCGGACAGTAATAGCCGTTCTCATAAGACCACGCTGCCATTTCTATCGGATCCACATTTCTATCCGTAAAGGTAGATACTACAATGCTCATGCTTGTGGGGCCGCACCCATGGGTGCCGATCTTATCCTCCCCATATGGTTCCTCCTTCCACCGCTCATCCAGTTGATTATAATAAACCACCTGGATTTCTCCGTCCCTGCCGAGCAGAATGTCCTCGTCATACTCCTGCCCGTCCGCCTCCCGGAAATCCCTGTCAAAGATACCGGAATCATTACTGTAACCGTAATCTTTCTGGAAAGCATCCACAGCAGCGGTTTCTCCCCCTGTAAGCCAGGCGGCCAAGGCCGAAAAAGGGCTTGTAACGAGATACAGCACCAGAGCGATCAGGAGCAGCAGAAAAATCACCGGGCCTAAAATGACCGCAAGCAGCCTTTTCCTGCCCTCCTTGTCTTTTGCCGCCTGTAAAGCTGCCTCTGCCAGCAGTTTTGCTATGATTGGATCTGCCAATTTATCACCTCCGAAAAAGAGGCAGGCGCTTAACGCCCGCCTGCCTTGCCCATATAGTTAAATTTGTACTCCGGTATGTCGAACTGGATATGGAGCCGTTTCGCCCCCGCCATAAACAGGGCATGTCCCCTCTTTCTGGCCAGGAGCAGCTCCTGCTCCGCCTCCGTCAGATCATACAGGTCTGCCGTTTCTTTCAAGTTCTTTCCGTCCGTCCCCATCAGAATCTTATAGCAGGGGATGTCAAGCAGGGCCTGTCCGTACTGCTTGACACTCTCATGCAGGAAGTCCACAAGGCTGTGGGAAATGATGCCTAACGCCGCCTCATATTTTCTGGCACGTTTCATCACATTCCTGAGATAGACAAGGGACTGCGGCACTTTCTGATCGATCATTAAGTATGCCTCATCACAGACAAGCAGCACCCGTTCCTCCCGGTTCCGGCTCATCTGTTCCCAGTCATAGGTAAGAATATTAAAATACTGGGTTCTCTTCACATTGTCGCTGGTTTCCTGCAAGGCATGGGTATCCATAACTGTGAAACAGGAGCCGCCGGACACGGTGGTATGGCCGTTCCATATAAAGCTGTCCGCTCCCTTTGCTATATCGTATAAAAGCATCGCAAGGTCGGTATAGACACCGGCTCCTTTCTCCACCCCTGCCTTTTCCTGCACCAAGGCATAGAGGTCTGAAAAAATAGGAAAATCCTGCGGCCTTAGCCCGGTCACATCCGTGTCCCATGTGATGTCAAACTTCTGGTACAGCTCCACCAGACACTTTTTCAGGACAGCTTTCTGCATATCCGTCAGCGAGGGAATATACAGGCTGAAGAAAATCTCCAGGTTCTTCATATGCAATGCCAGATCGTTCATGCCATAGCCCTCATCCCGATACAGCCGCAGTTCCTCTTTCTCGTCCTCGTCATCCCTGGGGGACGGCCTGACCTGAAGAGGGTTTATCATGCCCCTGGAACCGCCCGCCGCATTGATCCAATCGCCGCCTAAATTTTGACACAGATCTTTATACTCGGATTCAGGATCGATGACAATGATGCGTGTGCCTCTCATGTATTCCGACAGCATGATATGCTTGATAGCCGTGGATTTTCCCACGCCGGAATTACCCATGACACAGAAATTGCTGTTAGTTCTGTCCTCGCCGCGCCTCCACACATCCACGATCACCAGCCCGCCGTTTCTGTCCTTGGCAAGATAATATCCTTCCCCGTCATTAAAACCGCTGCTGGCAAAGGGGAAACCTCCCACAAAAGTGGAAATGGGAACTACCTTCTGCAGGATGCTCTCTATCTTCCCATGGTTGGAAAAGCTGGGGGACAGGTGCATGAACGCCTCTTTCTGGAGATTGGGAATTGCCCGCATCCTGCATTTCATGACGCTTGCGATACTTTCCGCCCGGCGGCAGGCTTTTTTAAACTCCTTTTCCTCACCTGCCACCGGCATAACCTCCACACTCATCAATCCTACCGTCTCGCCCTCCCTGTCAATCTGCATGATAACTTTCTCCCCGTCCTCGGCGGCCTTTTCCGCCCGCTGCCTTGACAGAGGATCCTTTGCGCTCTCCGCCAGCCCTCTCTGCTGCACCACACTTCTGGAGATGGCATTGATGAGGGTTCCGTTATCCACCGGTTTAAAACCGATAGAAACATATGTATCGGGGATGTTCGTCAGCCTGGAGAGCCATTCCACCTCCACCTTCTGCGGATAGCGTATTATGCCGTAAATCTTTCCCATATTCTCCCCGATGGAAAGCCGGTTCTTTTCAAAAGACAATCCCAGAGGCGTCACTACGTTCAACAGGGCATTGTTCACCGGCGCCTGTTCCACCGTCTGCGCTGTACGTTTCATTCTATCACTCCCTTCAGCATGGGTATGCTCGCCGCTGTCTCCATATCTTCCAGATGAGTATAGGACGGGTTGTTTACAAGGTTGAGCAGCCTGACGATCTCCTTTTCCACAAGAATGTCGCAGGCCACGCCTCCGGCGGCAAATTTTTCACAGAGCAGGGATGCCCTTTTGGAGAGTTCCCGCTCTGTTCCCTCTTCCTGTTTCTCCCAGAGCGCAATATAGAACTGCCGCTCCACAATTTCCCCGGACAGTGCAAAACCGCCCATCTGCAAAATCTCCTGCCGTAACAGCTCTTTCCGCTTGTCCTCCGCCTCTTTTAACATCTCCCCCATCTCCGCAATCAACGGGGATATATCCACAGGCCGGGATAGGGCCATGAATTTAAACGGATACTGGATGTCGGAAAGCTCTGCCGTCAGCGTCTTGATCAGCGCACTCTTCTCCGCCCTGCTGTAAAGGTCAATGCTGACGGCATGAATCCTGAGATAGACGAAGGCCATCCCGTCACGGGTATACAGGTACTTATCCCGGATGTCCTTCACATTAATAAACTGCTGCGCAGTCTGCATGGCCGCACTGCCCGGGTCTGTCTGCGGGCATTTTCGGGCTGTTTTTAACAACAAAAGCAAAATGCCGCCACCGGCCAGGGTGACGGCAAGCATAATTATGGGAAACAATAAACTTTCCATTTTTTCCTCCGATTCTTAATTGATTGGGCGAACATGCCAGTCTGAAAACAGATTACCATGAACCGTGAGGGTGTCACTTAAATGTATCTGGAGCATCCCCGCCGGCGTCCACGCATCCATGACCTGCGCATACACGGTATAGTTTCCGTCCGGGAACCAGACCGGCGTAAAATGCGTTCTTCTGCCATAAGTGCTGTATTCATTCACCCGGAACTGAAATGCTGCCGAATATCCCGGACTTGTCCTCTCTAACAGCCTCCAGTAGTCAGTGTATTGAAATTCCGGAAAATAGGCTACCGCTGTCTGGGGCTCTGTGATATGGCCTGAGGGCGCACCGGAGACCACTTGCGCCGATGCCGTCATGTTGATGCCATATCCCGATTTCAGGACGGTGCCTGCGGCGGTAGGGTTCTTTTCATCCGGTATAATCCGCATGGTTGCGGACAGAGCTGCGGAATAGCTGTCCCAGGCATAGTCATACCAGCCCTTATCCTTCCATTCCCCCTTGTCTACCCAGCGTCCGTGACTGGATGTGCAGTCATCCGGACAGCTTGCGCCATGATTTCCCCGCTCCCATTTCCAGTCAGGCACCCATACCCAGCTTGCGTGCCACCAGCACCGCCAGACACCCCAGCTTAAGCCGGTCACATTCTGTCCCGATGGCAGGGAGGGCCTGATATAGCCGTCATAGCGGTCGTCCGCCATGGGATCCGGCGGCGGATTCTCATTCAGATCTACCACATTTGCCCTGACGATGGTGGTAGCAAGCCTCCCCTTATTCGTTGATATGCTTATGGTGATCTCGCCCGGCTCGGACGGCGTATGCCACTTTACCCACACAAGCTGGCTCCCGTTCTTCGGGAGCACCACCCCCGTCATCTGATAGTTCTTGCCGCCCATGGAAAAGGTTACTGTGGCTCTGGCATCATTGTTAATCTCATCCGTAGTGGATAAAGTGGTGGAAGTAATCACATCCGTATCAATCCGGTATATGGCATCATACACCGCCTCCGTGGGCGGCGCCCCTTTATAGCTAATGATGCCGATGCCCAGCGTCTGCACCATTTCGTCCGTAGTTCTTGCCGTGGTCCTGGAACCGGTGTAGGCGGAAAAGCCAAGATCTGCCTTCTCAAGAAACAGGGCAAGGGCAAGATTCTTCATGACTACCGTGGGAAAATGAGCCCCCAGATCTCCCCCTGTCATCCTGTTGTAAAGTCCTGCCTCCGTAACTGTCATGGCAAAGTACAGATTATTGTAGATCAGATAGATGATCGGCTCAATCACCAGCTTACAGGAGCCATCCGTGAGCCTTTCCATATCCATCCCAGTCTTTGCCGCCACCATGGATGCCGCCCCTTCCGAACAGAAATACCGCTTGATCTGCGCTATACTTGCCTTGCTGCTGTTGCTGGATATGACCTTGGGCATGGGGTTGTCCGGCACATAATAGGTATAGTCTGACAGCTGTAATGTCAGCGCCGCCCCATCCCGATACTGCAGCTTGCTGACTTTTCCAAAGTGGAACATATTGCCCGCCACAGTTGACAGATTTTTATTCGTAAAGTCCACCGGTTCTGCCACAATTCCCCCAGTCTGGGCGTCCACCACCGTCACGCGCACTCCCTGATAGGTATTGCCCGGCCAGTTATAGGACTTTGTCCCATGGTTCAGACTGCCACCGCCGCCGTCCACATTTCCGCTCCCCTCCGCATAAGCGGTCAGTGTGCCGGAGAACAACATAATAAATATCAAAACTATTGTTATACATGATCTTTTCACATTTCCTCCTGCCTCAAAATGAATTCGCCCAAAAAGGAGCATAGCCTGCGCCATGCTCCCAAACATGATTCCTGTTCTATTGTACCTAGTTCATATCACCGATCTGTTTATCCCAGTCCCCGGTAGAGCCTGCGGACTCTCCCTGTGGGGCACCCGGCGGATCTACATATCCAAATCCCGGCACATACACTTTTCCGCTCTCGTTAGTACTCCCGCCTGCCGGTTCTTCCGGTTTCTTTTCGGGCTCTGTAACCTCCGGCTCATACTGGGGCGGCTGCTCCGGGTTCTCCACTGCACTTTCGTCTACGGGTTCCGGCGTTTCTGTCGGTGCCTTTGCATCTTCTCTGGTCTTAGGAGATTCACTGTTCCCGCTCCCCTGATTATCGTCCAGCTGGCTCTCGGCTGTTTCCGGTTCTTTGCTTTCCGCTTCTTCCCCTCCAGCCCCGTTTTCCCCGGTCTCCGTCTCTTGAGGCTCTTCCGTCTCTTCCGGTTTTTCTGTTTCTTCAGGAGACTCCTTTGTCTCCGGAATCTGGATTTCAGGAACGGTTATTTCTGTCTGCCCTATAGCCTCCTGCATGTTTTCCCTGTCAGGCTCCGCCGCCTTCCCGATCTTAGCCAGATACAGGCACAACCCTCCCGCAAGGCACAGGACTGCCACTGCAAGGGAAAAAACTACCAGCCTCTTTTTACTTTCATGTTCTTTTTTCATATCATGACCTCACTTTCCATAAAAATCACTTTTACGGCAAATGCTGTCCTGCTTTTATCCAACTTCATCATACAACAAACCTTTCCGTGCGTCCAGACATTTTCGTTACAGTTCAGCCCACGCCATTCACAAAGTCGCGCTTACGCGCTTTCCGCTGCTTCGCAACTCCCTTTGTTCATGAGACGGCGTTCCCTCAGATCAGTATTCTTTTTGAAAAGAGCTACTTGAAATTCAAGCAGCTCTAGTGTATAATTTACTCAGAAAGGTAATCGGACACGAGTTCCGATATGCCCTCAGTAGGAAAACTAATAAAGAATAGCATCCAACTTGTCAGGGCGGGATGCTATTTCTTTTTATGATTGTCTATGTAAGACAGAGCCGCAAACAACACAAGTAATAATGTAAGAACTTCCATTATACTCATAGGGCATCACCCTCTTTCGTCAGACTAGAGGGCATCTGAAAGAACTTCCGTTCTCGGAAAATCGCATCCAACCTTCTTTTCAATGATACAAATCCAGTATAGCATATGGGACGCTGATACTCAATCAAAACCTGATCTTTTTCCTGCTCCGCCATATTGTCCGCACTTTCATCCATTGCTTTTAGAACTTGGGCATATAGACAGCTTTTGTCCTGATCGACATACGGACAGGCGGCAGGACCTCCCATCCAAAGGATAACGGTATCTCCAGCTGTACCGAAACATCCGCCTCAAAATTCTGTCCGGCATTCCCCGGCGCAAAAGGCGCATTGCGGATTGATACATTTAAGCCCGTTATCCGATACTCATATCCGTTTCCCTGCCATTTCACATGATAACTGCCGTCCGGGTTTGTTCCCAGCAGCCTGTCAAGCTGGGTATATACATCCCCGTAATCAATGGTTTCCTCCCAGCAGTCCCCCGTCATAAAATAACCGCCGCTGTACCCCTCCCGCAGCCCGTCATAGACCTCATCATAATTCGTGACCGCCACGGATATGACAGATTCCTGAAGAGAATTTCTCACTCCGTATGCAATGACGGAAAGCCGGAAAAATTCTGCCAGCACACACAGCACGATCAGCAGAGCCAGCACCAGCGCCACCGTAAGCGGATAGGACATGCCTTTTCTATCCGCAACTGTTTTTTTCAGTTTTTTCATGCCTGCCCCCTCACTTATAATAAACCTCGCTCTTGCCGCTTGCCCTCGCCTTCAGCTCTATGGGAAAAGAACCAAATGTGAAAAAACGAATATCCACCCTCTGGGTCAGCGTCACCTGGATGTCCCCGTTTAGCTGCACCCTGTTCCCGCTGTAATAATCGCATTCCCACTGTATCTGCGGGTCAAGCCCTGTTTTCTGTTTCATCTGGGCAATCCTGCCGGATACGTCTGTACTCCCCACAATCTCCGCCTGCCTGACAATCTCGTCCGCAAAGGAATCAAGCTGTTGTTTCTTCATAAATACCGGAAACAGCACCATAGCCAGCGCCACCACAAGCATCAGGCAGAAAACGCCCACAGCGGTGTCAATATAGCCCTCTCCCCTGCGGCTTGCGCACACATCCCGTATTCTGTTTTTCATAGCCTTACACCTCCCTGCCCGATTTAGCGGGCATAATTAAAACATCCCTGACATGGTTCCCAGTATCTGATACCCCATGACTCCCATATATACTAACAGCATACAGGCAAGCAGCAGGAAAGAGTAGCGCCTGATCTTCGGCGGCCTTTCCATGGCCAGCTTTTTCAGCCGCTGCACCTCGATCTGTTTCATATCATGGGACAGCATACGGAAAAAGGCCACACCGTCATCCCCACGGATGCACCCGATCAGCCCCCGTACAACATCGGACAGCATGGCGCTGGAAATCCTGGCCTCCAGCCTGGTCAGCGCCGCCTCATAATTTCCCGTCCTCATGTCCGCCGTGGTAATAGCAAGCTCATTCTTAAGCGCCTTTCCCGCATTTTTCTGATATGTCTCCAGCATGGAAAGAATATCCCTGCTTGCCATCAGTTCCTGAGTGATGGTCGCCACAAATCTGGGCAGTTCAAACTCAATTTCCTCCCTCCGCTTTTTCACCAGCTTTTCCGCTTTTCCGCTCTCGGAGAAAAATATCCCTATCCCCAGCACCAGAAATACGGGAAAGAATACCGGCGCAATCAGAAGGCAGGGGATAATACACAAAAATGCAAGCCCGGCCTTCACATATGCCTGCGCCATATAATGCTCCGGCGTCAGCGGGATCTCCGCAGAACGGAGCGTGGCCGCCAGTTTCCGCTTTTTAAATTCGTCCATGGGCAGGAAACGGGCGATTCTGCCAGACAGTTCCATGATAAAGGCGTCTGCGGCTCCCGCCTGTTTTTTTCGCCTCTTTCCCACCGCCAGAATCGCCCGGCTGGCACGGTAGGTCGGCACCTGAAAGACTTCCGCCAGAATAAAATAGCTCCCTGCCGAAAAGAACACGGCAAAGAGCAGTAAAATCAGGTTCTGCAATCTATTTTCACCTCGCAATCTTTCTTCATTTCGGAAATGACGTAGTTACCCTCAGGCAGCGTATTTTGATGCCTTAGAGCAACTTCATTTCCTGTATTCAATAGGCCTGGTATGTTTCGACACTGCCGCCACGGACACAAACAGCACCGTCCCGCAGATGGCAAGCAACGCCTTTCCAAAGCCGGTAAACATCAATGTTTCATACCACTCCTTATTCAGAAAATACAGCAGCGGTATACTGCCCAAAAGCAGGACCGCCATGGTGATGTATTCCTTGACCGGCTCATAGATCAACAGATCCAGCTCCGCCGACACCACCCGCATATCCGACAGCTTGGAGACAATAGGCGGCAGAGTGTTTTTCAGGTTGTAGTCATCCTGACAGGCGATGACGGCATCCACCCATTCGTGGAATACCGCATGATCCATCCCTTTTTTCAGCCCCGCCAGCGCCTCCGCCGTGTTGGAGTTGATCAGCTTTGTCTCCATAAGAAAGCTACGGAATACCTCTGATATTGGCGGATTTAAGTAGGGCAGATTTTCCTCGATTGCCCTGATAATGGTATTCTTGTTCCGCAGGTAGCTGGTAGTGATCATGGATAAGGCCGTTTCCAGTTCCGTGTTAATCTGCTTTTTATGTCTGGATGCCGTAAATTTCACATAGTAAAACGGCAGGAGCGCAAAGCCCGCCGCCAGTACCGGCACCATCAGCACGTTGTTCATGGTAAGGGCCACAAGCACACCCACCACAAATAGGATCATAGCAAGCACACACAGCATGGCAAACTGCCCGCTTTTCCCGGTAAGCCGCAAAATTTCCTTTACCTCTGCAAACAGCAGTTTCAGCCCTTTCGGTTCCTTTTTCTTCCTGCTCTCCCTGATGCGCCTCTTCATGCTGTTGCTCTCAGGTTTCAGATACCCCGCAAGACCGCTTAAAAACGTAAACGGTGACAGCCCCAGCATGATAAAGCATCCTGTCACCGCCATAAAAAATGCAATGGTTACAAGCACCGTCATACATCACACCTCCATTTCTTCCAGTAATTCCTCATAATCTTCCAACTCCATTCGCCGCATATCCGGCGCCTCCGTCAGATGATCCATAAGACTCCAGCACTCTTCCGGCAGATACTCCGAAATGTCCTTTCTGACTTCCTCAAAATCTCCCAAAAAGCCCCAGCAACTGTCCATTTCCTCGCCGTCCTTGTAAAGCTGGAATCCGTAACACTCCCCTGACAGATACTTATCATACAACTCCACCTCTGATGCCAGAGCTTTTTCAGCCCGTTTCATTTCCTCCGGGCCGCACTTTCCATACCCGGCAAGGATAGCTTTCCTATCGGCATATACCCAGCCCACCTGTCCGGCGTCCCAGCGGCCATCCGGCCCCTTCGTCAGATCCTGAGTGGATATGTGCAGACCGGAATGATCGAACAGGTAGACCGGCAGAATGCAGCACTTCTGTCCTGCCAGCTTTAGCAGGGCCTGATTACTCATTTCAGAGCGGATGGCCTCGGCAATCTGTGACTCGCATCTGGAAAACGGCCTGTCAAATTCATACCAGCGGACCCATTTGCGGGACACGGCATCATAGCTTTCCACTGACCATATCTTTTCCGCACGGACATACTCCAGTTTTACGCCCTGTATCTCGCCTGCCCTTGCCTTCCTGATCAGCTCCGCATCGCTTACATTTTTCTCCACAAGCTCCTGCAGGAAATCGCCGGGATCCTCATAAGAGTGCGCATCCCCCAGCCTGTAATGCCGGTGCCAGCACACCATGTTCCCCAGGTTATCGTCTGTTTCCCGTGGATTGGGAGCGTCCTCATCCAGCGATATTTTTAATAAATACGGCTTTTTTACCGCCACAAGACTCATCTGCACCTCCTTTACCGCTCTGCTGTAAACTGCTCCTGCATCCTGAGCGGCAGTCCGTTCTCCCGGAGCCGCTTTTGCAGGCTTTCCGAAAGATTTTCCACCTTTTCATAATGCCCTATAATCTTTGTTTTCCCCTCCGCTGTGATATTGTCCGTGATACGGAACCGGTACAGGGTACGCATCTTCTTCCCGCCGTCTGGCAGGGTCTCGCACTCCGTGATCTCCATGATTCTCCTGGAATTGTCCTCCAGCCTCTTGGCAAAGGCCACGATGGGAAACGCTTTGGTGGCAAGGCTCTGCAGCGTGGCATCGTCCATGCCGGGCTGTTCCTGCTTGCACAGCGTCACCATGCGGTAATAAGTATCTTCACAGGAATTGGCATGGATGGTGGTAATCACGGAATGCCCGGTGTTGGCGGCGTTGATGGCCTGCATACTCTCCCCGCCCTTCATCTCCGCCACCGCAATGCAGTCCGGGTTAATGGTGAGAGTGGTCTCCAACAGTTTTACCATATCTATATTCTGTCTGGGATCATCGGAAAACCTGGTCACCAGATGAACCACATTGTTGAGCACATTCCCGTTTCCATCCTCTGCCGTCAGGTCAAACTCCCGGCAGCCCTGCTCTATGGTGACAATACGCTTGTTATAGGGCACCTCCCCCAGAATCCAGCTCATCAGCGTGGTCTTTCCCGAAGAAGTCGCCCCGGTGATGCACATGGAAACGCCATGGGTAAAACACATGGCAAGCAGGTCCAGCATTTCCTCTGTGGCTGTCCCGAAACTGACAAACTGCTCTTTTGTCAGTTTCTTCGGATTGACGATGCGGATGGATACCGCCAGTCCTTTCTCTCTGTCAATGACACCGTCTCCCATGACCGTGATACGGATCTTGTTGTTCAGATGTCCCACCACAATGGTCTGGGCATTGTCAAAGATCATGCCTGACTTATGCAAAAGCCTTCTGATGACATCCACCGCATGACCGGCGCTGTTAAAACGCTCCTTTGCCGGAATGATCTCCCCGCTGGAATAAGTAATCTTCACATCCCGCCACTGATTGATATTGATTTCTTCCACATCCTCCCGGTACAGGTAGCGCGTCAGGAAAGAAAAGCCCGTCATTTCCCCGTAAAGGAGTTCACAGAGTTCCCCCTGCTCCATTCCCTCCACGCCTGCGCCGCTCTGCTCCAGATACTTCCCGATATAGGACTGTATCAGCTCCCTGTTCTCATCCGGGTTGTCACGGAGTACCGACGCAAAATGTCTGGATATGTATTCCTGCACATCCTTTAACACTTCCGGAAACGTGCGGTATACCACGTTCTTATTCAGCAGCCCGGCAGTCTCATGTATATTCAATATTTCCTGCATCTCTCCACCCCTCCTTAAAACTCGCCCTTATTCTTCCAGACAAAAGGACTGCGCACCACCAATTTCTTTTTTTCCGGGTTTCCGGCGCTTTGCCTTGCCTCCCGCAGTCCAAAAGCCTCCGCCAGAAGTTTTTTCACCTCTTTTTCAAACTGAGGGGCCTCCCTGGAAATCATGGCCTCCCACAGACGCCCCTCGTCATACTGCTTTTCCAGTTCCGCCACATAGGGAAAGAGAAAGGCTGCCCCGCCATACTGCCCTGCGACGCTCTCCCATTCCTGCCCCGCCTTATAATTTCCGATAGCATTCAGGTATTTTCCCCTGTCCGCCCGCCCCTCCAGCATACCCGCATGAGAGCGGTAATAGGATATGCCCCGCAGATTGGAAGTTCCCACCCTCAGCACCCGATCCGCCATCTCCATGGCAAGAATGGAAAAGACATCCGCCTCGAAAACGGAGGTTAAGTCCAGGATCACATAATCCGCCAGATGCCTTAAGCATACCAGAAATTCCACTGCCCGCTCCCTTGTGACTTTAGGGTAGGACATCAGGTTTTCCCCCAGCTTATACCCCAGCAGGCTGGCATATTCACAGCCCGGAACCGGCACACAGGCTCTCAGTATTTGATCCTGGGTCAGCGCCGGAGCCGTAAGGAGCGCTCCCAGAGACACCTCCTGTTCCCCCTCCATGGGGAGCAGAAACGGGATGGACGGCACAAAGGGATCGCCGCACACCAGGATCACATTCTTTCTTTTCCCCGCAATTTCCGCCGCCAGCTTTACCGCAAGCGTGGTCTTGCCGCTGCCGGGGCTCCCTGCAATGGCAAGCATATTTCCGTGTTGCTCCATCCTACTGTCCTCCTGCGTTTACTTCCGCTCCGTCCACAATGGGCTCTTCCGTTTCCTCCGCCGTCCCCGTCTCCCCGGTTTCCGTTTCTTCCTCTACATACAGTTCTTCCAGGACCTTCCGCTGTTCCTCCAAAAACTTCCGGGCCTGCGTACTGTCTCCACGGAAAACCAGGGCTGCATGGATCTTCCCCTTCTGTTCCAGCTCCGCAAGGAGCCTTGCCTGCTCCGGCGCAACCAGCACTGTGAGAGTGGATGCCAGTTCCTGCTCTTCCCCATTTTCCGCATCTGCCTGCACATCACTGTCCGCCCCGCTGCTTGCCGTAGCCGCAATGATCTCCACATATTTAAGCTCAGGCAGCATGAGCGTCTCCCTCATATCGCCTACATCCGAGGCAAAGAGCGTCACAATATCCCCTGCCTCCAGCTTTCCAGACAATCCGGCGGCAAAGGATTTGATACTGACGGAAATAGCAAGGTTCTCCCCGTTTAGCCCGCTCAGATAGGCATTCTTAAGCATGGGAGTGTCCGACAGTTTGCTCTCTAAAATATAATCCCCTCTGTAAAGGTCCGTGTTGGCATACCGCCCGACCACATCCTCCATCCTGTAAACCACATTTCCGGGCAGGTTATACCCTCCCACCTCCACGGTTGTCAGCATCTTCTCCGTGATTTGATCGCCCTTGCGGATCTCCGCATTCACCCGAACCAGAGACACCTTTGATTTCAAAGCATTGTTGAACATAGGCGTCAGGCCAAAACAGATCACCAGCGAAAGAATGATGCAGATCAGGCCAATCACAATACGATTCTTCATTAAATTTTTCACTTCTTTTTCCTCCGATTTCCAATTTCTTTTTTATAGCAACTGAGCAAGCAGGCACCCTGCCGCCAGATATGGCGCCAGCGCAAAGCCCTTGTCCCGTTTCTTTACAAATGCCGTCTGGAACACTACGGCCAGAAACAATCCCAGCATCAATGCAGCATACCCCCGCCTTACCCCCAGTACAAAGCCGCAGGCGCCCATCAGCTTGATGTCCCCGCCTCCGATGCTGCCTTCCCTGATCAGCGCTGCCGCCAGAAAAGGCAACGGCACCAAGACAAGTCCCAGGAATGCCGGGACAAACTCCACTTCCATCAGACCAATCAGCAATATCAGCACCGGCACATAATCCGGCACCGTATGGGTTGCAAAATCATACGCTGCCGCATACAAGAGCACCTGCCCAAACAAGATACAGGCAAGGGTATGCGGTCCCATTCCGTATACTCCCACAAATACGGCGGTGACGGCCCCAGCCAGCACCGCCACATACCTGACCTTATCGGAACCGGTCAGTCTCTTAAGCAGCATATCCATCAGCATCCCCCACAGGAAACTGGCGGAGACCGCTGCGCAAAAGCTATGTAATTCCATAGTCCATATCAAACCCTTCTCCTTCCTCACATTTCTTTTAACCTCTGCAGGCTGTCTCTGATGTCCATGCCGTCGATCTCATCACCCACGCATATCCACCCCGGATATTCCTGTCTTGCAAACAGTTCCGCTCTGGGCAGGTCTCCCATCAACTCCACAATTCTTTCCCTGACAATATCCGGTTTCTTGCTGTGCGCCTCCATTGGTGTATCTACAATACAACGAACCGTCTTTGACACACGTTTTGGTCTCCCTCTTGTGGCAATCAGACACAATTCCGGGTTAGCTCTGGTCCAGAAACCAAGCCCGCAGTACCATTTGTTCTGCTGTTTTCTGCACCTCTTCACCCAGCAGAAACCAACTGTCTTATAATGAAAGCCCCACCTCCTGATTGTTTCCAGCCCCTGCTCCAGACAGGGGAATGTCACCCACAAAAACAGAATGCAGTCCGGCGCCGCTATGGACTGTATATCCAGCCCGTAAATGTCCTCCTTGTTCATAGTATGGTAATGACCGATAACACAGCCCCACGGTCCCTTTTTTCTGAATGCCTTATATTCCCATGGGGGATCCACATAAAGAATGTTAAATTTCAAGGATATTATCCTCCATTTCCGCAAGCCGCTTTCCAATCTCATAGACAATATTGACCGTCACGGAATTGCCTGCCTGCTTGTAGAGCTGTGCGTCGCTGATCCCTGCGGCTCTGGCCCGGTCGAACAGAAAATCCTCGAATGCCTGCAGCCTGAAACACTCTCTGGGAGTAAGCCTGCGGATACGGCAGTAGACCACCACCCCCATGCCGCCCTCTGTCAAAAGCGTCTGAGAACACTGTTTCCCTACCCGCCCTCTTCTGAATTTGCTGTTAGGATAAGTCAGACTGATCCCGTCCCCATGCCTTGCCAGCACATAGCCCTGTCTGGTCGCCGCCCTGACAGGCATACCGTTCTGGTACGGGCATTCCAGCAGCATCACACCTTGGCGGTCAACAGCGGTCAGGGTAAATCCCGGTTCCCCCTCTTTCTGACCCCCCCTGCCGTTCTGTTTCTCATTCTCACTCTCCAGCAGGGCTGCCCTTGCCTGTACGCACTTTTCGTCACATGCTTTACAGTGCAGCACACCGGAACTTTCCCCAAACCTTGTGATCCCCGCATTGTAGTGGGACACCAGACACCGAGATATTCCTGTCATATCCGGCTCCTTCTTCTGCGTCAGAAACCCGGCATAATTAAGCGCACCGCATACCTCCCTGCCGTTCTCCTGCAGGCATTCCATCCATTCCTCCGGTTTCTTTGTCTCACAGAGGTACAGACCCGTCTTTCCTCCCGCTCCGCCCCCCTGAGCCGTCAAGGTAACAGAGAGCCCGCCTGAATCATAAACCCGGCTCCCCTGGTGTCCCCCTATAATTTCTTTAACAGACGCTGTGTTTGTTCCGCTGATAGGAAATATTTTTCGTCCACGGATTCCTCCAAGATGTCCAACAAGGTACACCCGCTCCCTGTGCTGGGGGACACCGAAGTCCTTACTGTTGACACACTGCCATTCAAGGTCATACCCTGCTTGCCATAAGTTAAGCAGAACGGCGGTAAAATCCCCGCCTCCCTTGCTTGACAGAAGATGCTTAACATTCTCAACGATAAGGATGCGGGGTCTATCTTGGGCCGACGTGCTTTTGAGCAGACCAGCAACCGTAAAAAATAATCCACTTCGCTCTCCGGCAAGACCTGCCCGCTTTCCTGACAGGGAAATGTCTGTGCAAG
>CAJTKW010000061.1 GCA_910577035.1 uncultured Acetatifactor sp. | reverse complement strand
TACGCCACCTTGCCAAGGTGGAGGTCGCGGGTTCGAGTCCCGTCTATCGCTCTTTCTAAAACACGGCGGAACCCCATAAAATAGGGATTCCGCCGTGTTTATTTTCTTTATCGTCATTACTATAATGACATTTGGCCGTTCGTTTTCTTTTCCCCTTTTGAATGCGCGTTCTCTACCTTCTGCCAGATCCATTTCATTTTACATCCGATGCTTCATGTATGTATATACCAAAGTTTGAAATATACCTTGACAGGCGAGATATATTTTAGTATATTGTAACTGTAAAAACGCACCGGAAAGACGGACAGTAATTATTCTGTCCTACCTTCCGGAGCAGAACAGCTACGGCTGTCCGATTAACAGGGACAATATGAAAATAGCAGTTGGAACTGGATGAAATGCAGACAGGGGTGGATATTGCAGCATCGGCTGTATTATGCTGCAGCCAAAACAGTTTTGTGTTTATAGTGAGGAAAAGATGTTGAAGCTTAGTAATTTCAATTTAAGCATTAAGAACAAAAAATTATTGACTGACGTAAATGTTGAATTTTCAAACGGAAAAATAAATCATATTCTCGGGAAAAACGGTGTGGGAAAATCGATATTTGCAAAATATCTCATGTTAAATAATGAAAACATTACTGTTATAGGCAGCTATTCGAATGTTCCTGAAGATATTACCTTCAGCGAATTGAAAAAAGTACTGATAAAGAAGTTCGGCAGGGATCAGGTGGAACGCCTGTGCAGTATTTTAAACATTTCTAATATAGATGAAAAGACCGTACTCAAAAAACTGAGCGACGGGCAAAGACAAAAAATCAAGATAATCGTATTTCTGCTATTTGATAAAGATATTATTATTCTTGATGAAGTTACAAACGCATTGGATAAAACGACTCAAAACGAAATTTATGACTTGTTTCATACTTACATAAAAAGGAACCCGGAAAAGGTAATTCTTAACATAACCCATAATTTGTCAGATTTAAACAGCATGGATGGAGAGTATTTCCTTTTTGAAGAATATGATATTAAGAAATACAGTAGCAGAAAAGAACTGATAGACTTATATATTCATGGAGGTACCCAGTGATTTATCTGGAATTTAAAAGAAGCATACACAATAAAACAATGATATATCTTATAACGGTGACGACAGCAGCCTTTGTGATGGGATGGGCGCTTCCTTTTAGCTTGGAGCATATAACGGCTATCAGGTATGATTATTATATGTTCAGTACTTATACGGTTTTTACGCAATTCGGTTTTCTGCTTTTCGGTTTTGTAACATCCTATTTTTTCAATAAGGATTATAAGGATAGGAATACTATTTTTTACTCATATTTCAAAATTAATATTTTTAAATACTATTTGATGAAAGTAACAGTACTGCTTATTGAAGAGATTATATGTATTGCCGGAGGACTGCTAATTATCGGTGCACTATTTGGTTCGTTCCAATATTTCCTGCCATGTCTTTTGCTATATACCGTGGTAGTATTTCAATATTTTATTGTGGTTGGGGCAATTTCCCTGATCTTTAAAAGTCTGTTAATGTCACTTGGAATAAGTATTGTATATTGGATTGGCTCCATCGTCATTGTATCATTCGGTGGTGTCTGTAAATATTTTGCGGTATTTGATGCCTCGAATTCGTTATATGGCCATGTTGAAAAATATTTTAGTCAGGGAATATCTGTGCCGGCAGCAGAATTTACAGATCCGGCTATCGGATTTGGACTTTTCATTATAGCTGCATTAATACTATTATCCGGAACCTCCAAAAAATGGATCCTAAAAGGACTATAAAGTTACCGAAAAATCTGCTTGCAACAGCCGTAAAGTGATGTTATGCTATTTATAATAGTGGTGGTGTCAATCCTGTTTCATTGTGGTGCATTCACAATACCACAGTCGGGATCCGGCCTCCACTGTTTTTGTTGGAACACGGGATTGGAGGTGTCTTTATGGTCTGTCGTAATTGTGGAAAAGAATTATCGGAAACTGCTCTCTTTTGCAGATATTGCGGTATGCCGGTACAGGCCCCGGTGACCGATACGGAAACACCTGCACCGGATACTCATTCTCCGGCAGCCGGCACGGAAATGCCTGCACCGAATGCACATTCTCCGGCAGCCGGCACGGAAGCGGCACCTGCCCCCGACAATTCGATAGCCTTCAGGGGAAAACGTGTCCGCCGGTCCCTTGCCCGCCTGCTCCTGTTTCTCATTTTCGCAGGCAGCTTTGCCGCCAGCGGCTGGCTCACCTTCAGGGCCTGGCAGGACTGGCGTAATCCTTATCAGGCAGCCGCCTTTACCGCACTGGAAGAAAATATCGCCAAGGCAGAAAATTCTGCAGGCAGACTCTCGGATCTGGAGAATCTTCTGGCAGACAATTCCAGGGAAATCCGGGAATCTCTCTCTTCCGTTGTCCGCTACCGGGACCTGCGCCAGGAAGAAATCCTAAGCACCCTGACCGGACATGGGGATTTCAACTACAGCGCCCTGTTTGCAACGGAACCCTTTTCCTCCGCATACTGGCAGTATATCAGCGATCTCCTGGCGGCCTTTCGCCAGGACAGCCTGGCCGACAGCTGGCTCCGCCCGTATTATGCCTATTCCATGGCATACAACGCAGCCCCCGGGATCCGGGAGGATCTATGGCTTTATGACGGCTACAACGATTCCAAAAGATTCAACGATGTTTTATACGACCCCCAGCGCTTTTACGTCAGCTATTATACTGCTGTTTTGAGCGACCATCTTCTCCTGAATAACCACCTGTATGTCACAGGCACGGATATGCTGAACACCCTCTTCGGCATACCAGGCTATATTCTGGATGACGCCGTTTTTGTGAAAGCCTGCGGCGGAAATCCCGATCCTGGGAATATGGTGGTTCCCGACTGGACCCCTCAGGATTACGATGCCTTCTGGAGTTCTGCCGACGAGCGTTCCTATTCGGAGCATGCGGTCTGGACGGACTGCAATCTGTCCGCCCGGGATCTGGATATTGACTGGAATGCCCTGGTAGATGAAGCTGCCTATTACAGGGCTTACGAGAAATTTATGAATACCATAGCCCCGGGCCTTAACCGATATGGCATGGCGCAATATGTACCGGACGATGATTATTTCGGCGGTGTCCGGTATGAACTGCCGGGAAACGAAGCGACTCTGGAAGAAATCGCCGCTGCCTATATTGCCAGGCACTCGGAATGCCTGGCGGATCTGGGCATAGACATGGATACCCTTCCCTCCTCCTATGACAGTCTGATCGCCGGGGAAGAGTCCCGGCTGGGGGAACTCACGGCAACAGCCGAGGACTTGAATCTTCAGAAAACCGAAGCGCTGCGTCAAAAGGACGGCAAGGCCTTCCTGCAGGCACAGCAGGAAAAGCTTATCGCCCTGCAGGCACAGCATACTGCAGATGCCGCTGCCAACCTCCGGGTATTTGCCGCAATTTCCCTGTTTCTGTTTATCATGACAGTTACCGGACTGCGCTGGTTTATCCGCTCCTTACGGTAAAAGGTCCGCCCCTCCACTCACTATGAAACCGATATTTTCGGCACTTGCGCCGCTATCCAGCTTACCGTTGTAGTCCACGGAAGAAATATGCAGAATATTGCCTTCTGCTGTATAAACGCCATTCCAGGAATCCGAAAGCTCCGGCGTCCCGTGAAACGTCACATCTACGCTCCAGCCCTCGATAGCGGCGCCGGATATATTCTCCACCGTCACTTCTAACTGGTAGAAAAAGCTGCCGTTGGATTCCCAGCTGTTGACCAGCGTAACCTCCGCAGCCAGGCCTTCACCGGCTGTAGCCGTCACGCCTCCGGCCTGGCCGGAACCTGTCTGTTCCCGATCAGGCTGCTCTGTACCTGTCTGTCCGGCGCTCTCCCGGGCCTGGCTCTCCTGATCCTGGTTTCCCCGGTTCGGATCCCTTTGGCTTTGATTACCCTGTCCCTGATTATCCCGGAACATCTGTCCCACACCGGAATCGATCCGGCCGTCATTTTCCCGATCCCGGCCTTCCCTTCCGCTGTCTCCCTGATTCCGGTCTTCCCGGATCCGGCCCTGGCTTTCCTGATCGCGGTCCCCCCGGCTTTCCTGGTCAGCCGCCCCTGCGTCCCGGCCCCCTGCCAGTATGCCACAAAGCCATTTCCCCGTGCTGCTCAGTTCGTCCCCGGTAAACCCGCTGGTCTTGGTGCAGGACGCACTGAAAAGGGAGGAAGTCTCGTTCTTATTTGACAGATTCCAGGCCACATAGCTGACCCCGTATCTGTCCATCGTCTCCACCCAGGCCTCAGCCTGGGCCTCGTCTATTCCCCCGTTTCCACTGGCGTCACATATGCTGTACTCCGACACGAATATCGGCAGACCCCCATCCAACGCGGCTGTCATTGCCTGCCGAAGAGACTCCTTGTGGGTAGCAGCATAAAAATGCAGCGTATACATGATGTTATCCCAATCCGTGACCGGATCCGCCGCAGCCTGCTCCACATACTGGCTCCAGTTGGGTGTGCCCACCAGGATCACCGCATCCTCGTCATTCTCCCGTATTACCGGGATTATTTCCCCCGCATACTCCTTGATCCGGTTCCAGCTTGTTCCGCCGTTCGGCTCGTTACAGATTTCATAAAGGACATTATCCTGATCCGCAAATTCCGCAGACATTTCCCGGAAAAAGTTCTCAGCATCTTCCTTATAAGTATTCGGATCTCCGTCGGATAAGATATGCCAGTCAATAATCACGTACATATCCTGGTCCGAGGCATATTTTACGCCGTCCCTGATTAACTGCCTGAGCCGTTCCCGGTCGCCCCCCGTACAGTAGCCGCCGGATTCTCCGGTATACATGGCCAGCCGGACTACATTGGCCTTCCATTCTTCACGCAGCTCCCGAAAAAGCTCCTCATTCACATATTCCGGAAACCAGGCAAGTCCATGGGTGCTGACACCCTTAAGCTGCACCGGATTCCCCCGGCTGTCGCACAGGCTGCTTCCGATGACCTGCAGCGCGCCATAATCCGAAACCCCTCCGGCCGGCTTAACTTCCGCCCCGGAGGCTTCCTGCTCCTGGTCCGGCCTTGCTTCCGCCCCGGAGGCTTCCTGCTCCTGGTCCGGCCTTGCTTCCGCCCCGGGGGCTTCCTGCTCCTGGTCCGATTTCTCTTTTCCCTGCTCCGGCTTCCCCTGCTGCCCCGTCCCGGAAGCTTTCTCCTTACCGCTTCCGCCAGCCTGACCGGCCTCATTGTCCCCAGCCTTGTCCGGCCCTTTGCTCCCCGGCTCTGAACTGCCTTCCCCGGCCTGCCCGGCCCCGGAGGCTTCCTCCGCACCCGAATCCTTCTCCGATGAAATACCTGCGGCCTGCTCCCGGTCCTGTCCCCGGCCCTGCCCCAAAAGCAACAGCGCGGCAGCGGCGGCAGCTATCACCAGAAGCACCGTTACTACAAGAATGACACTCTTCTTTTTACCCATTCGCCTTTTCCTCTTTCTTCTGTTGCCGCTTCAGACCGGCAAACATCCTGAACAGTACGGCCACCGCGGCAATGGCCAGAGTAACCTCTGCTACCGTCTGGGCATAGGCAAGCCCATACAAGGGGAATAACGCATTTAATATATACAGTGCCGGTATCTCCAGAATAATTTTACGCATTACGGCGAAAATCAGCGATTTCTTGCCCATTCCGCAGGCCTGGAAGACACCTACCGCCAGAAAATCCGTGGCCAGGAAGGGAGTAGCCAGACACATGCCCCTCAGGAAGCGGGAACCGTATCCAATGATAGTCTCATTCTTCATAAACATAGTAATCAGGCCTTCCGCACCGATATAGTAGCCCACCGAAGCGGCCGACAGGAATCCTACTGTCAGCTTTGCGGCAAACACAAGGGTCTTTTTCATACGTTCGTAATTTTTGGCCGCGAAATTGTAGCTGATTAACGGCATAATCCCCTGAGACAGACCCATGGCCACATACATGGGAATCATATTGATCTTTTGTGCTATGCCCATGGCCGCCACCGCGTCGGAGGAAAAAGCTGCCGTGAAATTATTCAGAACCGTCATCCCCGTTACATTCAGAAGATTCTGTATGGCAGCCGGAATCCCCACACCGCAGACACCCGCCACAATTGCTTTGCGGAAGCAGAAATATTTCGGATGAATGCAGACATAAGTCCGCCCTCTCCTTACGAACAGCAGAACCAGGAAATACAGGCAGGCAGCACAGTTGGAAAGAAATGTGGCACATCCGGCGCCGGCCGCCCCCATATTGAGGCCCCACGGCAGGATAAACACGGGATCCAGTATAATGTTGAGAAGGCAGCCGCTCATGGTACCGATGCTGGCATGGAGTGCAGAGCCCTCTGCCCGGACAAGGTATCCCAGAACCACATTCAAAATAGCGGGAACCGCACCGCAGGTAACGGTCCAGAACAGATAAGCATTCGTCTGAAGCATGTTTTCCGGTACCGTGCCCAGCAGCGCCAAAAGAGGCGCTTTCAAAACCGTACAGGCAAGGGCAAACAGGACGCCGGAAATCAGCGCGCTGTAGAATCCAAAAGCCGAACTTCTGGATACCGTCTCAAAGTCCTTTGTACCGAGGGCGCGGCTCATCATACTGGAGGATCCGACACCGAACAGGTTGTTCACCGCATTAAACGCCAGCAGGACAGGTGCCGCCAGAGTGACTGCAGCGTTTTGCACGGAATCGTTGAGCATACCAACAAAATACGTATCCGCAAGATTATACAACACCGTGACGAGACAGCCCAGCACCGTAGGCACCGCCAGCTTCACCACCGCCCTAGGAATCGGTGTTTCTTCAAATAATCTGATCTTATCTTTATTTTCCATGTTCCCTTCCTACCCTGCATCAAATAATCTCCCAGGTATTCTGCATCCGCCTGGGAGATCCGTCCGCTTTCTTTTCTTTACTCGATAATGACGCTGGCACAGCTCACATCCACCGCCAGATCCATCACTTTACCCGCCATCAGCGTTACCACCTTGGGCCTCGTGGGATAATCAACATTATTTTCCACCACCTTGGCCGCCTCGCCGGTGCTCAGCTTCACAACAGAATCCACCGGATACAGGATCACGCTCTTTAAAAACATCTTGATTATGCCCACATCCAGGTCTTCCGTCATCGCCATAATCATTTCCACCGCATCCCGGGGCGAAAACCCCTTCTTATAAGGCCGCTCCGTGACAAGCGCATCATAGATGTCCGCAACCGCAAGTATCCTTGCATAAGGGCTTATCTTCTCTGCCGGAAGCGCTAACGGATAACCGTTTCCCCCCATCTTTTCATGATGCTGCAATACTCCCATCAAAATCTCCGGCGCAATATCCGGCTTATCCTTCAACAGATTATAGCCCCTGAGAGGGTGGGACTTCATCACTTCAAATTCTTCGTCTGTAAGACGTGCCGGCTTATTCAGTATCTCATTGGGAATCTCCGACTTTCCCAGATCATGAAGCAGTCCGGCCACTCCGATCTGCCGTACGTCCTTATCGGCCATTCCACTCTGGCGCGCAACAATCATGGCAATGGAAGCCACATCAACGCTGTGCTTGAATGTATACTCATCGCTTACCTTCAGGGCATCGATATTTACCGCTACGGCATCATTCTCGGTAATGGTCTTCATCAGGTCACCGGAAATAGTATTTGCAGCGTCCATGAAACCGGCCGCTCCCGGATTGTTAAACATAAACTGCATCCCTGTGGCAACCCGCGCCTTCACGCTCTCCGACAACTGCATCTTTGTCCGGTCTACCTTCTTGAGCTTCTGGATGGTCTCAAGCGCCTCTGCCGACGCCTCGATACCCGGCGGCAGCTCTTCCTCTTCACCCTCTCTGATATAGACTCCGGTTATGTTCAGTTTACGAAGACCCTCGATGATATAAGCATCCAGCGGCGTCTTCCGCGCCACCAGAACCCGCCCGGTACCGTCAATAATGGACTGGTCAATCACCATACCGCTTTCCAGCAGTCTTGTACTTATGTATTTTCGCCTTATCAATCGTGGATTTTCCCCCTTCTCAGCGGACTATTACTCCCCGACTCTGTCCGCGTACTTGATCCGGTATATTCTCCGAAGGGCATCATTGATGCGCTCCTCGGAGATCGTGCCGTCCTGCACAGCCTGCAGAACGCCATTGTACGCTTTTTCAAAGTCCTCCGGCATGTAAAGCATATCACAGCCTGCTTTCAGCGCCATGATCGCCGCTTCCTCAGATCCATTATAATCCGAAATTGCCGCCATGTCCAGCGAGTCAGAGATAATCACACCGTTAAATCCCAGCTCCCCCCGCAGAATATCCGTAACCACCCTGCCGGAAAAGACACAGGGTTCATTATTCCCCGTAAGTCCGGGGGCTGCCACACTGCTGACCATAATCATATTGGCACCGGCGTCAATTACCGCCTGAAATGCCGTAAACTCTTCGCTTCTAAACTGTTCCTCCGTCCTGTCAGTGCCTGCCAGCCCTTTCTCCGGGTTCTCCGTCGTACTTCCTGCACCGGGAAAATATTTTACGCAGGAGGTTACATTCTGGCTCTCCAGCCCCTGCATGGCTGAGCCTGCCATGGAGCCTGTAAGCGCCCCTCCCTGCCCGTATGAACGTTCCCCAAGCCAGCTATTGTCCAGAACAGCAGGATCCGCCACCGGCCCGAAACACAGGTTGATCCCCACACCGGCAAGATTTGCCCCCAAAGCAGCCCCTGCCTGATATGCGGCATTTGCATCTCCCTGTGCCCCCACGGATTTTGCGGAGTCTACCTTCGTACCGATCCCCGCATTCGTCACTACCGACCGTTTTCCGCCCTCCTCTTCCACTGCCAGGAATAGAGGATAAGAGGCATACAGCCCGGTGTTTTCCAGCATTTCTTTGAACTGCGCTTCCGACTTAATATTTTTTGCAGCATAAACAATCCCGCCCACAGCATACTGTGTCAGCGCATTTTTTGTGCCCTCCCCGGCTTTCACCGCCGTACCCACGCCGGTTATGGACTCCGGTGTCACGATAAACAGTCCGGCTACCTTATCCTCAATGGGCATCATATCAATCATTGTGTTTACCAGCTCATCCAGCTCCTGCTCCGGGGTTAAAATCACCTCCGGCTCCGTTTCCGGCTCTGAATCAGGATCCGTTCCTGCAGGCGGCTGAGTCATTTCCGGCTCCGACCCCAGCAAATCGTCCAGTACAGCCTGGCTTTCATCCTGGGAACCTTTCTCCTCCCGCCTGTCTGCTGTCATCTGCCTTACCCCCCAGACCGCGCCTGCTGCCAGCGCCGTGATAAACAATACTACCACGATATAAGAAACCACCTGGTTTCTGAGCCTCCTCTTCCGTCTCGCTTCTCTTTTCTCCAGCTGCCTGTCATCCATTGTTTTCTCCCTGGTTTCCCTTTAAAAGACTTTCATCTGTTGATTGCTTCCATAATAACAACATAAGGAAACGAATGTTACTTCGTTTCCTTATATAGATTTCCTCTTTTGTACTTTTTCTCATTCTCTTGTAGCTCAAGCTTCTTCCGTATGGCAAAAATTTCTTTTGTACCTTTATATTTATCTTACGCCTGTCAGCCTCAGCTGATAATCCCATTATATTTGCACCCTCGACAAATGTCAACATAAAACGTGAAATTACTACTTATTTCCACTACAGCCGGGTAAGCACAAAAATATCGTAGATGGCTTTAATGGCAGTTTCAAAATCCTCGTCCGCCACACCGATAATAATATTCTGCTCGGAAGAGCCCTGGTCGATCATACGGACATTGACATTCACATGAGCCAGGGCGGAGAAGATCCGACCTGCCGTACCTCTGGCAGACTTCATGCTCCGGCCCACAACCGCGATCAGCGCCAGATCCGACTCAATCTCTATGGAATCGGGATTGGCCAGCCGGTGGAGTCCGGCCACCACCTTCTGCTCCTTGTGCATAAACTCATCCTGGTGTACAAACACCGTCAAGGTATCAATTCCGGAAGGAATATGTTCAAAAGATATATCGTTTTCCTCAAAGGCCTGAAGTACTTTTCTGCCGAAGCCTACCTCTGCGTTCATCATATCCTTTTCGATATTGATGGAACAGAAACCTTTCTTGCCTGCAATGCCGGTGATGACATATTTAGACTTCTGGCAGGTACTGCCCACGATCCAGGTCCCGTTGTCTTCCGGCGCATTGGTATTGCGGATATTTATGGGAATCCCCTGCTGGCGCACCGGGAAAATGGATTCCTCGTGCAGTACATTAAATCCCATGTAAGCCAGCTCTCTGAGCTCCTTATAGGTAATCACCTCAATGCCGGCGGGATTCTCGATAATTCTGGGATCCGCCACCAGAATTCCCGATACGTCGGTCCAATTTTCATAGACATCCACTTTGGCCGCTCTCGCCACAATGGAACCCGTAATGTCAGAGCCTCCCCGGGAGAAGGTTTTTACGCTGCCGTCAGGCATAGCACCGTAAAATCCGGGCACCACCGCCTTATCGCACTCTTCCAGCCTGGCAGACAGGACTTCGTCGGTTTTCACCTCGTCCAGGCTTCCGTCCTCCCGAAAGAAGATAACCGTTGCGGCATCTATGAAAGTAAAGCCAAGATATGCAGCCATAATAATGCCGTTCAGGTACTCTCCCCTGGATGCCGCATAATTACTGCCCGCCCGCTCCTTAAAATTTTTTTCGATAATTGCAAACTCCTGCTCCAGGTTTAAATCCAGCCCCAGCCCCTCTATAATCTCCCTGTATCTGTCCGCAATCGCTCCAAGCTTCCCCCTGTAGCTCTTTCCGGATTCCGCCAGGGCATAGCACTCATACAGCATATCCGTCACTTTCGTATCTTCCGCAAATCTCTTTCCGGGCGCCGACGGAATGACATATTTCCTGGCAGGGTCTGCCTTGATAATGTCTCCCACCTTTTTAAACTGCTGGGCACTCGCCAGCGAACTGCCTCCGAATTTTACAACCTTAGCCATATCTCCCGCACCTCGTATTTAACCTTTTTGTATTTTCATGCTGCTTTCATGCCAGGCGAATTCTGCCTAAAAGCGCATCCCCAAGAGCTCTGCTCTTTTCCGTAAATTCCTTTTCACTCATCTCTTCCGTAATAAATCCAATATCCTCCGTCCTGCCCGCTTCCACAAAGCTGCTGCCGGGGAACAGCCCCTGCGCCGCCTCCTTTGCGGACGCCTTTGCCCTGACAAAGAAGCGTTTCCTGCTCTCCTCTATATCGGCCAGCCTTGCCTCCTCCTTATCCCAGATGCAGACAATGCTGCTGCGCCCAATGTGCCTTGCACAGTCTATCACGTCTGATACCACTGCACTGGCCGTGGGGAGCTTCCCTGCCCCCCGTCCGTAAAACATGACGTCCCCCAGCATATTTCCCCTGACGAACACACCGTTATACACATCGTTTACCACTGACAGCGGATGCTCCAGAGGCACCAGGGCCGGTGTCACCATGGCAAGCACGCTTCCGTCCTCCAGGGCCTGACTGGTGGCAAGAAGCTTGATTGTCATACCTGCCGCCTTTGCGTAATCGAAGTCCGCCGTCCCCACCTTCGTAATTCCTTCCGTATAAATCTTCCCGGAATCCACGTTTTTCCCCATCATCAGCGAGGAAAGGATAGCCACCTTCCTGCAGGCATCCAGGCCTTCCACATCCGCTTCCGGATTCCGCTCCGCATACCCCAGCTCCTGGGCTTTTTTCAGGGTTTCACCGTACCCTGCACCCTCTTTCTCCATTTTGGTCAGGATGTAATTCGTGGTCCCGTTTAATATTGCCGTAATCTTCTCGATCTTCTCCGCCGTCAACGCCTTGGTAATAGGACGAATCACGGGAATACCGCCTCCCACGCTGGCCTCAAACATATAGCTGCACTTTCTGTCCCTGGCAATCTCCAGAAGCTCCGCCCCGTGCTTCGCCACCAGCTCCTTGTTAGAGGTACAAACACTCTTTCCCGCCTCCAGCAGCTGCTTTGTAAACTGATATGCCGCTCCCACGCCCCCCATGACTTCACATACTATACTGACCTCAGGGTCTTCCAGGATCACGTTAAAATCATGTATCACCAGGCTTTCATAAGTATCTCCCGGGAAATCCCGCAGATCCAGAATATAACCCACGTGCATTTCCTCGCCTGCCTTGGCGCTGACCTCCGCGTTATTACTCTCAATAACCTCTACCACACCGCTTCCCACGGTGCCGTATCCCAAAACCGCTACCTTAATCATATCTTCCTCTCATTCCGCAAAGAAAGCGCACGGCCCTCTTCGCAAGTATACTTTTCACGCTTCCAGACATGCCGCCGTTGGAGGCAGTGCCGCCAGAGGCAGCAGTGCCTCCTTTGGCGGCACAAACAATCCGTGAAACCAAAGCGCAAAAGCCGCGCTTGGACTATTCCCGTGCCAGTATTTTCACATGATGCACACCCTTCTGTCCTTCCATCTGCTCCAGCATTTGGGATATATCCCCTGTATTTTGAAGCACCTGCACGCTCAGGCTTAAGGATGCCATGCCGCTGATGGGAATACTCTGATGGATGGTCAGGATATTCGCCCCATATTCCGCTATGATCTTCAGCACATCCGACAGCAGTCCCGGTTCATCCTCCATCTGAAAAGTCAGTGTGACAGTGGTTCCCCGGGTGTTGTCGTGAAACGGAAAAATGTCGTCCTTATACTTATAAAAAGAACTGCGGCTGATGCCGACAGCTTCCACCGCTTCCTGAATCGTTGATACCTTTTCCGACTCCAGGAGCCTCTTTGCCTCGACCACCCGCAGCAATACATCCGGCACCGCTTTTTGCGTCACCACATAATATTTTGCCGCTTCACTCATAGCACCTCATGCCTTTCTGCAATCCCGGACGTTTCTGCCCCGCGGACAATTGTTTGCCGGCGAAAGATATTCTACCACACAAAGGAAAAAAGTACAAGCCCCTTTTTGAATTCCGGCTTCCGTATCCTCACACTAACCGTAACAGCTCAGACAGGGCACTGAACAGTTCCCGCTAACCTCCCTGCCGCGGCTTACACTACCAGCCGGTTTTTCCCCGACTGCTTGCCCTGATACAGCTTTGTATCCGCCGCATTGATCCACTCATCCACCCCCAGGCCCTGTTCATATCTGGACAGCCCGATGGTGACCGTAACGCTGATCTCACGATTTTCATACCTGAAATCATACTTTTCCACAGCCCTGCGCAGCTTCTCCATGACAAAGCTTGCCGACCCCGGCCCCTGCAGCCTGTGCTCCGCCATCCGTCCCACCAGGATGAACTCCTCACCGCCCCAGCGGCAGGGCGTCATGCCACAGCTGTTTTCCGCAATCAGGGCGGCCACACTCTTAAGCACATAATCGCCGCAGTTATGCCCGTATGTATCATTTATCTTTTTGAAATCATCAATGTCAAGCATTGCCAGCCAGTATTCCGCCATATTCTCTTCTTCATATATCCTCTGCAGATATTCAATCAGATAGTTGCGGTTCACCAGCTCCGTCAGCTTATCATGAGTGGCCTGCCTGGTCAGCTCGTTCTCATAAAAGGTTGCTTTGGAAACCAGCAGCCAGAAACATACCACTGCAAAGAAAAACATGAAAAGCGCATTTAAAACGGTAAGCACGGCAGCGATTTCCTCCCCCAGGACATAATCCTGCACGTGGATATGGGAAAGAATCAGGGCACCGGGAAAGGCCGCCGCACAGATTACCGAAAAAAGCATCGTATTGACCCGCTTCAGCTTTGCCCTTGCATAAAAATAATCGGTATAGAATACCATGGCCATAGCGCCGAAAAAATAATACTGAAACCCACAGCCCCAGCCCACATGCGCAATGGCCAGCAGCATATGTACTATGATCTCCGCAAGGGTCACAACAATATACATTCTGGTCCATTCCCATTTGATGATCCAGAAAAGGACAGCATAAGTCAACAGGCTTCCAATGTTCACAAAGATCATGGGGGTAACCCTGGTCACAGCAAAAAACAGCAGCAAAAAAACATGCACTGTCAATATCATGGCGTTTCCCAAATATAGGAAAGATTTGATCTCAATTTTGTTTTCGCTCATCCTGTTACCTTTTCATACATATATTCACTGTATAGTAATCAATATTATAGCACTTTCCCCCCACACAGGCAAGAAATAAAACGCACCTTGCAAAAGCTTCCGGCATCCGATAAAATAATTGCAGATAGGAGGTAAGATTCATGAACAGAAAAACAATATTTCTATCCTGCGCCGGCGCCCTGCTGGCGGCCGCATGCCTGACAGGCTGTGGGACAAAGGAGTCCTTTGTCCCAAAACATACGGATGTCACCGCCCTGGACCGGCCCGCACAGATCTTTGTAAAACAGGTGGAGGGCTTAAGCGACAGCTTCTGGCTGGGCGTGGATGTCTCCTCCGTCCTGGCGGAAGAGGAGAGCGGCGTCGTCTATTATAACGAAGACGGAGAAGTGCAGGATATATTTAAAACCCTGAAGGAAAGCGGCGTAAACGCCGTCCGTATCCGTGTCTGGAATGATCCCTGGGACCAGGACGGCAATTCCTACGGCGGCGGACATAACGACTTAAAGACCGCCATTGCCATCGGCCAGAGGGCCACGGACTACGGCATGGGCGTGCTGATCGACTTCCATTACTCCGATTTCTGGGCGGATCCCAACAAACAGATGACTCCCAAGGCCTGGGAGGGAATGGAGCTGGAAGAGAAATGCAAGGCTCTGGCGTCCTACACAAAAGACTCCCTGAACGCCCTTCTGGACGCAGGAGTGAACGTGACCGCCGTGCAGGTGGGCAACGAGACCACCACCGGCATGTCCGGCGAGAAAAACTGGGATTCCGTGCTGAAGCTCTTTTCCGCCGGATGCGACGCGGTCCGCCAGGTCTCCCGGAAGACGAACCACCCTATAGAGGTCGTCCTGCATTTTACCAATCCCGAAAACCGAAACCAGTTCCTCAGCTTTGCCAGAAGCCTGGATAACGCCGGTGTGGACTATGACATATTTGCCACCTCCTATTATCCGTACTGGCACGGCACTCTGGAGAATCTGACTTCCGTACTGTCAGAAATTGCTTCCGGCTATGGCAAAAAGGTGATGGTTGCCGAGATTTCCTATTGCTATACCCTGGACGACGGAGACGGTTCAGGCAACAGTGTGGGCGAAGGGGCAAACTGTGATCTGACCTATCCTGTCTCCGTCCAGGGGCAGGCAGATGCCATCCGGGACGCAGTCAATGCCGTGGCATCCTGCGGTGACGCAGGCGTGGGCGTCTTCTACTGGGAGCCTGCCTGGATTCCCGTCCCCGGCGATACCTATGACGCAAGACAGAGCCTCTGGGAGGCCAACGGCGCAGGCTGGGCGTCCAGCTATGGAGGATCCTATGACCCCAATGACGCAGGACGTTATTACGGCGGCTCTTCCTGGGACAATCAGGCCCTGTTTGACTTTGACGGACATCCCCTGCCTTCCTTAAGCGTATTCCGCTATCTGGCTGAAGGTGCCCAGACCGAAATACAGGAGGTTGCCCTGCGGGATACGGAGATGACCGTCCGCATCGGAGAAGAGATTCATCTGCCGGAAACCGCTGTCGTACTCTATAACGACGGCTCCGAAAAGGAGGAGGCCGTGACCTGGGATGCTTCCCCGGAGACCCTTGCCGGCTGGGGTGTGGGCGACCACACCGCCACCGGAACCCTGGTACGGGACGCTGTGGGCGCTTACGGCTTTGATCCCACCTGTAAATGTACGGTTCATATTCTGGACAGGAACTTTTTGCTCAATTACAGCTTTGAGGAAGAAGATACCTCCATGTGGACAATTACCGACATCAGCGGCACCACCGACGAAATCTTTGTCATTGACAAGCCTTCCGATGCCGTCACCGGCAATAAATCCATGCACTTCTACTCCACCAAAAACGTGGAATTTACCGTGGAGCAGACCGTGACCGGCCTGGAGCCCGGAACATACTATTTCCAGATTACCCTCCACGGGGGAGATGCCGCCACCCAGGACATGTTCATCTACGCAACGGCAGACGGCCAGACCTACACGGCCGCTACGGATGTGGACGGCTGGACCTCCTATCGTTCTCCCCGCATCGAAGGCATCACTACCACTGACGGGACCATCACCGTAGGGGCACATATCACCAGTTGTCCCGGCTCCTGGGGCAATCTGGACGACTTTATCCTCGCTCCTACGAAGTAGGAGCGTGCCCTGCATGGCAGCAGGTAAGCCGGCAGTATGCAAACGCGCCGGCTGCAAGCAATACGTACGCCACGCCTGACAAAACGCCGGTGGGCGCATTTCCCTGCGCCCACCGGCGTTTTCGGCTGTTTCCTACCGTTCCATTTCAATGGCATCCGTACGGTATATAAATTTCACCCGACCGTCCATTTCGTCGCCAAGACCGCTGAAGGTCTTATAGTTCTTAGAGGCATCCAGCGCCGCATGGAGCCTTGCCGACAGGCTGCTCAGATCGCCGTCCACTGCATCTTCCAGCTTCTGAATGCCTTCGTCATTGAATTCCTGCAGCCCGTGGGAAAGCTTCTCCGAACCGTCCCGCAGCTGAGAAATGCCATCCGTCAGAGCCGGTGTTCCTTTCTTCATGGTTGTAATACCGTCACAGAGCTCTCCTGCACCGCTGTACAGCTTTGCCGAGCCGTTCCGAAGTTCCTCCACCCCTCCTTTTAATGCCTCCGCGCCGCTGACTATCTGGCCTGCGCCGCCTGCCGCCTGTGCCACACCGGCAGTATAGCTCTGCAGTCCTGCATAAAAGGAATTATAGCTGTCCAGAGATGCCTTCAGATTGGTAATCGCCTGCAGGCCTGCGGATGCCTGGGAAAGCTTTCCCTGTACCTCTGCACCTGACATATTGTCCGCAATCGCCTTTTGTACCTGGGTCTCGATATTGGATGCAATCAGCTGCCTGACCTCGTCGCCGGCCATCTGCTGCTCCATATTTGCCCGGATGATTTCCTTTACTTCATCGCTTTCCATCTGCATCTCAGTATTGGCGGCAACCTGCTGCCTGACCGCATCAGATTCCATCTGCACGCCTACGGCTTCCTCAATCTGTGCCTTCTGCTCCTCCGTGATCAGGCCGGCATTCCATGCCGCTTCGTAGCTCTCGCCGGTCATTCCCAGACTGCCCAGAACCCCCTCCGTCACTTGACTTTTGACAACTGCCGTTACCTTATTTTCTACTTCCTGCCTGACTGCCGCCGTCACCCTGGCTTCCACCTCTGCCCTGACGGCATCCGTCACCTGGGATTCGATATAGCCCCGCTTTTCTTCCACGCCGGCAATTACCGCAGCATACGCCTGTTGATAAACCGCATCTCCGTCCAGAGAAGCAATCACCTGATTCAGCAACTCCCCGTAATTCTCCGGAGTCAGTGCCTCCGGCAGCTGTACACCGGCAGCGGTGAGCTGTGTCTGCGCCGTAGCCAGCAGTGTCTCAAACACCTGTCTGGCACCGCCGTTTAACGTCCCGTTATTGGCCGCCAGGGTGTTTAACCCGGACTGCAGGCTTGCTGCCCCGTCCCGGAGCCGGGCTGCTCCGTCCTGAAGCTGCGCCGCTCCCCCGTCCAGCGCGCCCACTCCGTCTTTAAGCTGAGCCGCTCCGTCGGAAAGCCTGTCGATCCCGTCTGCCAGCTCCCCTGATTTATCCGAGAGCGTACACAAACCGTCATACAGCTGAGAAGAACCGTCCATCAGCTGCTCCATGGCATCTGTCAGTTCCTCCAATGATCCTTTCAGATCCTCCAGCAGATTCTCCTCCTCCGGCTCCAAGCCGTTGAACAACTCGTTTGTGGCAATGGACGCTGTCATGCCCATCTCGAAATTTTCCACATCCGCCGTGATTTCCAGGGAATCCGGAAGCTCCAGCTGATCCCCGGCCTCCCCCAGATTCTCCTGCATTCCGGGCAGTGCATAGCCCAGGACCACCATACGGTCACCGTCGTCGATCAGCCTGCCGCCTGACACCTCCACATTGCTGAATACCTCATGATCCAGAAGCATGCCGCTCACTACCGCAAAGGGCACATACACCTTAGTCCTGACGCCGTCTACCTCGGCATACTCGTACTGCTCATTGGTGTAGTCGAAGCGGATTTTCACCTTCCCGCTCTTTCCGGCCAGCTCCTCAGGAGAGATTTCCTTCCCGTCCAGCATATAAGTAACCGCAAGACTCACCGGCGGCTGCTTATCGGTACTGCCCTGATAACATATATCCCCGCCTTTCGCGTCCCATACCTTTACGTTGTCCCCATCCGAGGTAAAGCCCTCTTCGCCGTTGACATTCCTGATATTGGTCAGCTCTGACACATCCCGCAGGGTGTCGGCGCCGGTTCCGTTCTGAAGCAGGTCACTGACAATAATCTTCCGTGTGCTGCCGTCGGCATTTGCCAGGATATAGACGGTTTCCTCCTTTGCCAGCTCTCCCTCCGCCGCTCCGACTTTCCCGCCGTTCTTCACGCCCGAAGCCTGCCCGGCTCCCTGGGCATCTGCCTTCCCGCCGGCCTTCTGCCCGGCTCCCTGGGCATCTGCCTTCCCGTCGGCTTTCTGCCCGGCTCCCTGTACATCCGTCTTTCCCCCCGAAGCCTGCCCGGCTCCCTGTACATCCGCTATTCCGCCCTGCTCCCCGGACGCCTCAGCCTCCGTCTTTTGCGCTCCTTCCCTCTCCGCAGCCAAGGTGCACATGGTTACACCCGTCCCGCCCAATACCAATGCGGTACACAGTGCTGCCGCCGTCATCTGCACCATCTTTTTTCTTCTTCCGCCATGCCCTTTTGCCCCGGCATGACCTCCTGCCATTTCTCTCATCAGATTCCGTATCGCTTTATTCTTCATTACGCTGTCGCCTCCATCATTTTTTTCTCTGCTTTCTCTTTCTTCCTCATGCCCGCCGTAGTCACACAGATCAAGCCGTCGCACAGCAGAAGCAGTGCCGGCAGAACCAGAATCACCGAAAGCATACTCACCACGGCGCCCCTGGCCATCAGCATACACATGGAGCTGATAATGTCGATATTGGAGTACACCGCCACCCCGAAGGTAGCTGCAAAGAGTCCCATTCCCGATACCAGCACCGACGGAATGGAACTGGCCAGGGCAATCCCCACAGCCTTCCTCTTATCTCTGCCCGCCATGCGCTCTCCCTTGTAGCGGGTGGTCATCAGGATCGCATAGTCAACCGTGGCTCCCAGCTGAATCGTACTGATACAAATCGGGGCAATGAACGGCAGGTTCTGTCCCAGATAATGGGGCAGGCCCAAATTGATAAAGATCGCCAGCTCAATCACCGAGATCAGAATGAACGGCAGGGAAAAACTCTTTTCCACCAGGGCAATAATCACGAAGATCGCCAGGATGGATACCGTATTGACCACCTTGAAATCATGGTCAGTGGTCTCTATCATATCCTTCATACAGGGCGCTTCGCCAATCAGCATACCGCCCCCGTCATACTTTTTCAAAATGGCGTTCAGCTCATTGATCTGGGCATTTACTGCATCACTGGCTACCCCGTACTCTGAATTAATGAGCATCAGTTCCCACTTCTCGCTCTTTAAAATCTCCCGGACGGACTCCGGCAGGACTTCCTCCGGCACCATAGGGCCAATGACGGATTCCAGGCCCAGCACATATTTGACTCCGTCTACCTGCTCCATTTCCTTTATCATGCTGCGCACATCCCCGGACGGGACATCCGTGTCAACCAGCAGCATATGAGTGGACGCAATATTGAATTCCTCCTGCAGTTTGGAATTGGCAATCACATACTCCATATCCTTTGGCAGGCATTCTCCCATGTCATAATACACCTCGCCGTTGGTCCTGGTGTACCCGTAATAAGCAGGGGGAATCAGCACCAGAAACAGGATCAGGAAGACCGGGAACACCTTTACCACACCCCCGGCAAAATTTCCCATATCAGGAATCAGAGACCTGTGCCTGGTCTTCTGCAGGGGCTTATCCAGTACCAGGATCAGGGACGGCAGGACGGTAACACAGCCCAGAACCCCCAGCAGCACTCCCTTTGCCATCACAATCCCCAGGTCACGCCCCATGGTAAAGGACATAAAGCACAGTGCGATAAATCCCGCAACCGTAGTAATGGAGCTGCCCAGCACGCTGGTCAGGGTCTCCTGGACCGCCACAGCCATAGCTTCCTTATCGTCCCCATATTTCCCCCGCTGCTCATTGTAGCTGTGCCAGAGAAAGATGGAATAATCCATAGTGACCGCCAGCTGGAGCACGGCGGAAAGTGCCTTGGTAATGTAGGAAATTTCACCCATAAAATAATTGGATCCCAGATTCAGCAGGATCATAATACCGATGGATGCAAGGAACACGAAAGGCACCAGCCAGCTGTCCAGAAGCAGCAGCATGGCAATGCAGGCAAGGGCCACTGCGATTCCCACATAAATCGGCTCCTCCTTTTCGCACAGGTCCTTCAGGTCCGTCACCAGCGCCGACATGCCCGAGACATAGCACTGTTTGCCGCAGACTGCCCTGATGTCGCGAATGGCATCCATGGTAATATCAGCGGAGGTAGAGCTGTCGAAAAACACGGCCATCATAGTGGAATGATCGGTGTTAAATTCCCGGTAAACCTTATCCGGCAGAAGCTCCATGGGCACCGACAGATCCATCAGGGAATCATACCAGACCACAGTCTCCACATGATCCACCTGTTCGATCCGGACCTTTAACTTCGCCACATCCTTCATGGGCATATCCTCTACGATAATGAAGGAAAACGCGCCCTTCCCGAATTCTTCCATCAGTTCGTTCTGCCCGGTCACGGTATCCATATCCTCGGGAAGATAATCCAACATGTCATAATTGACTCTTGTTTTCGCCATCCCCAGGGCCGCCGGCACCATCAGCACCAGCGCCAGAATTAAAATGGGAATGCGTAATTTTACAACTCCTTTTGAAAATTTCATAGCCTTTGTCACCCTTTCTCATTCTTCTTACATTGCCTGCCTGATTTCACAATAACTGCCGTCTATTATATCCGGCTGCTGGTTCTTAATGATTTTCACGGTACTGACCACCACACACAGATTTAAGATCCCCTCCGCCAGCAGCGAAATACCCAGCAGTACGGTGAGAAGCCGGGCGCTCTCTGCGGGACGGAACACCACCAGAAGTCCCACAAACCCGGTCAGAACCGCCAGACATAAGATCAGCCACCATGTGCCGATGCCAAACCTCCTGGCATCCATGGCAATCTGTATCTTAAACAGCCCGTCAGCCAGAATTGCGATTCCCATGGCGATAAAGATAAAATTCATTACATTTTCCGATTTGACCAGTACGGTCACGCCAAGGGCAATCAGCAGAATGCCAAATTCCAGATCATACTGGAAAGCCAGCCGGAAGAGGTCCCGGGAAAAATAACCTACCAGCCTGATGCACCCGAAGAGGATCATGGCTACGCCCAACGCCCGGCCAAGCAGCCTTACGGACAGCTCCGGCCTGGAGATGAACAGAATCCCCGCCATACAAAAGACAAGGGACATGATAATATAACCTGTCTTTGCAATCCTCATGGGAATTACGGAACGTGTTTTCATATTTCAGATACCTCCTTTCTGATGTCTGATGATGAGTATAGCAAAGTCAGGACCGTATCAAAATCGTCAAAAAAAGCCCCGTGCCTGAAATCATGACACGGAGCAATATGTGACCAAAAAACAGACATATCCTTAGAAATGTCTAAGGAAGCGCTGATGAAATCATCGCTTCCTTAAAAGCCTCCGGCGGATGCGCACGGATTTGCAGGGGTTTTTGTTGCTTCGCAACGCAGAATCCCAAAGCCAGTCAAGTTGGCTTGCGGGAAACGCTTTCATCAGCGTTTCCCTAAATCCAGCTGCAAAACCTGCTCTTCAGGGCTGACCCTCCAGGCAGCGCCGGATCATTTCCTCCACCATGCCTCTGCGCAGCTCACAGAGGCGGCTGATTGCCTCCTGAATACCGTCCTTCATCCCCTCACTCATCCATTTCATAACCATACCGAAGCATTCTCCCTCATAGAAACGGACAATGACCTCCCTGTCGCTCTCCTTCAGCGGTTTCTCCGCAAAAAGGGAATCCGCATAAGCCTTCACCACATGATGGGCAATCTTCCACAGGTACTGTTCGAAAATATCACGGTTTACCGAATGGTAAATGTGCAGCACTCCCCGGCGATTTTTCATGGCGAACTCCACTGCCGCATTCAGGCAGCCCTCCAGGGAATCAATGGCAGGGTACGCGGCAATAATCTGATCCGCTGCCTCTGTCAGGATTTCCTCCACCAGCGCCGGAATATCCTGAAAATGATAGTAAAAGGAATTCCGGTTGACCCCGCATTCCTCCACGATTTCCTTTACGGTAATCTGACTCAGGGGCTTCTCATCCAGAAGCCTGAGAAATGTCGCTTTAATTGCCATCTTTGTAAAATTGGGCATTGTGTTCGTCACCTCATATCTGTTGTTTGGAAAGCATTTTCATCTAGAGTATATTCCTGTCCGGCCGCATTCTGACCGCTTCCAGGCTGATCCTTTTTTCCCTGCCTTACTTTTATTCTGCGATCCGGAATCGTCATTTACCGGCAGACAGGCTTACTCATCTCGCCAACGCCCATTATACCATTAACCTCCTTTCCGGGGAAGCTCTTTTTGACGCACCGGGGACATCCGAACACATCCCGTGATAATCCGCTTGTAAAAAAAGCGTATTACTGCTATACTCCTTTCAGAGCCGGATTTGTATTATCCTCCGGATCTGTAATCTGTGGTCTTAAGAAACCGCAAACGGGAATAAACGATATGATTGAACCGCTGGCCTGACTGAGAACCAGGTAAGGGAGGCTGCCTGTGACTGTGTTTACAATATGAACAATTATGCCGCCTATCCTGATACGGAAAGGGTGTTAAGAATACTCCGTAAATCCTATAAGCTGGGGATCATTTCGGATACCCGGCCCAGTATTTGGCAGAGGCTCGACTCTATGGGTATCACGGAATATTTTTCAGCCTTTACCTTCAGCTACCTTTTGGGAACCTTCAAGCCGGATGAAAGGATGTACAGAGATGCACTTGATAAATGCGGCGTTTTGGCGGAAGATACCGTATTTATAGAGGACTCATTGGAGAATCTGGAGGGCGCGGAAAGACTTGGTATAACTCCTGTGCTGATTACGGCAAATCCGGCTTCCGATGTCAATTCCCCTTATGATACAATTCACTCCCTGTCGGAATTGCTATAGGAACCAGACCGGGATTATGATGACAGGTGATACCATGATTTTAAGCGTCAGCCGCAGGACGGATATTCCAAATTACTATTCCGACTGGTTTTTAAACAGAATAAAGGAAGGCTTTCTATATGTCCGCAATCCGTTCAACCCACAGCAGATCAGTAAAATTGATTTAGCCCCGGAAATTGTGGATTGCATTGTCTTTTGGACAAAAAATCCGGAACCCATGCTCGCAAGGTTAGATGAGCTGGCTGCATACCACTACTATTTTCAGTTTACCCTTACCGGCTTTGGCCGGGACATCGAGCCCGGCGTTCCCCATAAGAGAAAAGACATGATCCCGGTCTTTCAAAAGCTGTCCCGTAAAATTGGCAGGGAAAAGGTAATCTGGCGATATGATCCCATCATTTTTACCGATAAATATACTCCCGAATATCACTTAAAGGCTTTTGCGCACATTGCAAATGAATTGCAGGGTTATACTTCCAGATGTGTTATCAGCTTCGTAGATATTTATGCGAAAAACAGGAAAAACATGAGGGCTCTCAATTCCTTTTCCCTGAAGGAAAGCGACTTGGCCTCGTTCGCACAGGAAGTGGCGTTTCTCGCAGGCAGACATGATATGAAAGTCGCCGCCTGCGCAGAAACAATCGATTTATCCCCTTATGGAATAGAACACAGCTGTTGTATCGACCAGAAGCTCATTGAACAGATCGCAGGGTATCAAATCCGGGCGGGCAAGGATAAAAACCAGCGAAAAGAATGTGGTTGTATAGAAAGCATTGAGACCGGCACATACAATACCTGTAAAACCGGATGCCTGTATTGCTATGCGAACCACAGTCGGGAAAGCGTTTCCCAAAACCATGCCCTGTATAATGCCGGCTCTCCCCTGCTATGCGGTACTATTACAGAAAACGACAGAATCACCGAAAGAAAAGTAAAATCGCTGCGGGAACTATAGGGATTTCCTTCTTAAAAACTTATATAAAAAGCGAAAATACACTTGACATCTGCATAAAAAAGCCTATACTATGATATATTAATATAGATTCCTCGATAGCTCAATGGTAGAGCACTCGGCTGTTAACCGAGTTGTTGTAGGTTCGAGCCCTACTCGGGGAGCTGAAGTTGCCAAAGAAATGGCACTTAGAAAACCCCCGTAAACATCAGCGTTTGCGGTGACAAGGAAGTAATTTCAGATTAGGCGGTATAGCCCCGATTACAAGGGC
>CAJTKW010000060.1 GCA_910577035.1 uncultured Acetatifactor sp. | reverse complement strand
ACTACGCCCCTTGTGGACTTTCACCACAGACTGACGGCGTGCCCGTCATACAGTATAAGAACGCTTCCAGGTGAAAGCCTGAAAGCGTTCTTTCATACATTTCATATTATTATATATTTTCCATTACACGGCCACAGCCTTCCCGCTCTCCTCAGCAGAACGGATTCTCCGTAGGATACGGCAGGGACTTGGGCTGGTTATAATTCAGATCCTCCACAGGAACTCCGATATACTTAAATACCTCATACAGAGCCTTTCCGAAGTGTCCGAATGCTACCGCACCATGATGAGGATAATTCTTCTCAATCAAGACATGACGGTAGAAACGTCCCATCTCAGGGATTGCAAACACACCGATACCGCCGAAGGACTTGCTGGGCACGTTCAGTACTTCGCCCTGGGCAATGTAAGCGCGGAGCTTGTTATCCGCAGTGGACTGCAGGCGATAGAAGGTGATGTCGCCAGGCATGATGTCGCCCTCCAGGGTGCCATTGGTAACCTCTACAGGCAGGCTGCGGGCCATGATTTTCTGATACTTCATCTCACAGAACGCCAGCTTCTTGGTACAGGTATTACCGCAGTGGAAGCCCATGAAGGTATCCTTGTGGGTATAAGGGAACTTGCCCTCAATAGCCTCTTTGAACATATCTGCAGGAACGGAGTTATTGATGTCCAGCAGGGTAACGGCATCTGCGCTGACACAGGTACCGATGAACTCGGACAGACAGCCATAAATGTCCACCTCACAGGATACGGGGATTCCCATACCGGTAAGACGGCTGTTTACATAGCAGGGCACAAAGCCAAACTGAGTCTGGAATGCAGGCCAGCACTTTCCGGCAATGGCTACATACTTCCGATAGCCTCTGTGTGCCTCCACCCAGTCAAGCAGGGTCAGCTCATACTGAGCCAGCTTCTCCAGAATCTCAGGCTTCTTGTTTCCTGCGCCCAGCTCCTCTGCCATCTCCTTGACCTTGGCAGGAATCCTCTCGTCTCCCGCATGCTTATTGAATGCCTCAAAAAGATCCAGCTCGGAGTTCTCTTCGATCTCTACTCCCAGATTATAAAGCTGCTTAATCGGTGCATTACATGCCAGGAAATTGAGAGGCCTGGGTCCAAAGGAAATAATCTTCAGGTCGGACAGTCCGATGATAGCCCTGGCAATGGGCACAAACTCATTAATCATGTCTGCACATTCCTCGGCAGTACCTACAGGATACTCGGGAATATAAGCCTTAACATTACGCAGCTTTAAATTATAGCTGGCATTCAGCATACCACAGTATGCGTCACCACGGCCGTCCATCAGGTCTGCCTGGCTCTCTTCCGCTGCCGCCACAAAGATGGACGGCCCGTCAAAATGCTTTGCCAGCAGTGTCTCGGAGATCTCGGGACCGAAGTTTCCAAGGTACACACACAGGGCATTGCATCCGTTTTTCTTAATGTCTTCCAGCGCCTGTACCATATGGATCTCGCTCTCCACAATACAGACAGGGCACTCATAAATGTCTGCTGCGCCGTACTTTTCCGTATAGGCCTTCACCAACGCCTTTCTTCTGTTCACAGACAGGCTCTCGGGGAAGCAGTCGCGGCTTACGGCAACGATACCGATCTTTACCTGGGGTAAATTGTTCATGTTTCAATCCTCCTGATTTTGTACTATATTTATTTAGGCGAAAATACCGCCAAAATTTCCTTTATTCCGTGATGTCCAGATTCCTGCCCTTCAGCCCTAAGAAGCTGCCCGGCTCCAGACCACCCTCCGCATGGCCGATCAGCCACTTGTTCACTGCGGTGATCAGATGATCCTCATTGTCGGTAGCCGTGGCGGAGGCCCTTGGATGAGCCGTCTTTAAAGGATAATTGGTCCCCTTAGGCAGTACGATAGCCACCTGGAAGCCCTTTCCTTCCACACTGCAGGGTGCATAATGCAGGGTGGTGGCATAGACCTCCACTGCGGTGCCTGCAGGCATCTGGAATGCCTCCATCTTGGCGGTATCATAGGTATGATCCGCTTCCACATCCTGAAGACTGCCAAGAATCAGGATGGCATCCGTTGCCGCCACATTTATTTCGGAATCCCTGTGATATTCCACGGCATTCAGCTTCGTATTATGGCCGTTGCAGTAGCCGATCTGAATGGGCATCTCTCCGTATACTACGTCGGACAGCTCCTTCATTACAGGCAATGCTTCCAGCTCCGAAACAGCAGGCTCATAGACCACGCCTTCCGGTACGGGCGTCTTCTTCATAGCCTCCACAAGCCCTGAAAAATCCACATTGGTTATGATCCGGCCATATCTGTTGAAGGCAGGATCTGTGATGGGTAAAATCTTCATATTCTTCCCTCCTTTTGCGCCATGAGACGCAGATCTATATTTTCCCGGGCAAGTATTGCTGCCGGGCGATGAAGCAGGACTTTATTTTATCACTTCAAACAAAGGCTTACAGGTGGGATAAATCTCCCTGAACTGCGCATAACGGGCCTCGTATTTTGCCGCCAGCTCCGGGTCAGGCTCCACCGTATCCACAATCTTTACTACCCTGGCAGCGGCTTCCTCCACATTCTTAAACTCGCCGCAGGCCACAGCCGCCAGCATGGCACCTCCCATGGCAGGCCCTTCCTCGCTTTCGATCACGTCTACCTTCAGGTTCAGTACATTGGCCACGATCTTCTTCCACAGAGGACTCTTTGCACCGCCACCGCAGATCTTGGTGCGTTCCAGCTTGATTCCCAGAGACCTTGCCACCTCCAGCGAATCCCGCAGTGCAAATGCCACCCCTTCCAGCACCGCCTGGGTCATGTCGGCCCTGGTGGTATCCATGGTCATCCCGATAAAGGCTGCCCTGGCATTGGGGTTATTATGAGGAGAACGCTCCCCCATCAGGTAAGGCAGATAATATACATGGTTCTCCCCCAGCTTCTCAATGTCTTTCTGCTCCGCTCCGTAATCTTTGGTGCCGATGATCTCATCCATCCACCATTTATTGCAGCTGGCAGCGCTGAGCATGCAGCCCATCAGGTGATAGCTGCCGTCCGCATGGGCAAAGGAATGCAGCGCATTGAATTTATCCACGCCAAACTTCGCCGAAGAAATGAAAATGGTTCCGCTGGTTCCCAGGGAAATATTGCACATATTATCTCCCACGGTTCCCGTGCCCACTGCCGCTGCCGCGTTATCTCCCGCTCCTGCCGCTACTTTAACATCGACAGACAGGCCCAGCTCCTGCGCAATCTCCGGCAGAAGAGTTCCCACCGTCTCATAACTCTCATAGCATGTGGCAAGCTGATCCATGTTAATGCCGCAGATCTCGCACATCTCCCGGGACCATCTGCGGTTCTTCACGTCAAACAGCAGCATGCCGGAAGCATCCGACACATCGGTGCAATGTACGCCCGTCAGCTTATATGCAATATAATCCTTTGGCAGCATAATCTTCGCAATCCTGGCAAAATTTTCAGGCTCATTTCTCTTCACCCAGAGGATCTTCGGCGCAGTAAACCCGGCAAACGCAATATTTGCGGTATATTCCGACAGCTTTTCCTTCCCGATCACATTATTCAGATAATCCGTTTCTTCCGTGGTACGCCCATCGTTCCAGAGAATTGCCGGGCGGATCACCGCATCCTCCTGATCCAGAATCACCAGGCCGTGCATCTGCCCCCCGAAGCTGATGCCCGCCACCTGGGCCTTATCCACATCCCGGATCAGCTCCCGGATTCCTTCCATAGTCTGGGCATACCAGTCCTCCGGTTTCTGCTCAGACCAGCCGGGATGAGGAAAATACAGGGGATACTCCCTGGAAACCACATTTACGATCTTTCCGTCCTGATCCATCAGCAGCAGCTTCACTGCCGACGTTCCCAAATCAATACCTATGTACAGCATTTGCAGCCCCCTTTATTCATTTTACTAACGTACACGTTGGGTACACGCTATATATTTATGATACTTGTTGCAAGGGAAAAAATCAAGCTGTATAATAGATTTAGCAAAAAAAGCACAGTAACAGCAATATCTGAACATTGACGCAAAAGGAGCCTTAAAATGAACTTATTTCAGGATATAAAAGACTACTCGCCCCTGAATCAGCAGGAAGTCTGCGACCGGAGACTGATGCTTGAATTCATGATCCGTAATCCGGACCATCTGGAACGCCAAAACCAGACCGGCCACTTTTCGGCTTCCGTCTGGACGGTAAACAGGGAACGCACCAAAACACTGATGGTATACCATAATATCTATGATTCCTGGTCCTGGATCGGCGGCCATGCAGACGGTATGGAAGATCTGCGCTCAGTGGCCCTGCGTGAGCTGCAGGAGGAGACCGGGGTAAAAAACGCTGTCCTTGTGAATCCTGATATTTTCAGTCTGGAAATACTGACCGTCAACGGACATATACGGAAGGGCATCTACGTACCCAGCCATTTACATATGAATGTCACTTATCTGGCCGAAGCAGATGAAAAGGAAGAGCTGACAGTAAACGAATCGGAGAATCAAGCCGTAAAATGGTGGTCCTTCGAAGATGCCCTGAAGGTGACTACAGAACCCTGGTTTGCAGAGTGGATCTACCGAAAACTGATTGAAAGATGCAGATAGCCTGCATCTTATTCCAGTTCGCCGTATTTTTCCTTAAATTCCTCGTCGCTGATTCCAAACACCCAATAGCACTCATCCACCCGCCTTGCCGCCTCGCCGACCTTCTGAGGGTCAAAGCTGATAGCCACGGGAGTATCCTTTCGATACGCTCCGATATGTATGTGAGGATGGCGGGAATACCCGTTATTTCCAACATGTGCTATATACTGGCCTTCCGAGACCTGATCCCCCACCGCTACCACCGGAGACTGAATATGAGCCAGCATAACCTTCAAGCCATCCCCGGCATCAATAATAATCCAGGAAGCAGGAGACGGATTCATATGCCCCGGCTCATTGGTGACAGGATTCAATTGGATGTCCAAAATCGTACCGCTGACAGGGGCGTATACCTTGGCATTGAAAGAAAACCAATCCTCATTCTTTGACCCGTCACCGCGATAGGCCCGGGCAAAGCCTATATTTTCCGGCAGAAAAGCCTCAATCCAACAGTCCCTTCCCAACGCATCTCCCAGCGCCGGCAATTCACCGTCATAATGGTCATTATAAACGCAATAACGGTCAAAGATTGGATGTACCTGAATTTGTTCCATATTAGAATCCTCCTCTGTCACGTAATATCAATACTGCACATAGAATAATACCACGCAAAGTAGAAAAAAGCAACCCCAAAACCGGCGGTTTCAAAACTGGATGATTTATCCTTTGACTTTACGGCAGCAAACCCATAAACTGTATCCTATAAAGTATCCCTTTTGCACAAGGCAGCATGGAGGTTATCATGGAAAACATACAGTATCACGGAATAGCCATGGGAGGGAAATTATACTCCCTGCGTGTGGCAAAGCGAATGAGCCAGGAGCAGCTGGCTGCCGTACTGAACATCAGTCCTGCCGCAGTTTCCAAATGGGAACGAAACCTGGCAAAGCCCACCATCGAGATGCTGTGGGCATTGGCGGATCTTTTCCAGTGCAGCATAGATGAGCTGGTAGGCAGAACCCCGGGACAGGTGGAGGAAGTGGGCATCTATGATACTCAAAAATTCCGTCTTGCGCTGATCGGGGAGGATTTGTTGAAATGCAGTGAAATCAGCAGACAGCAGGGACTTCTTGCTATGGAATCATACGTCCCGGAGCTCAAAGGAGGAAGCCGGTTTCTGGCCTTTGCCATTCCTTTCATTATGTATCTGTTCATGAAACAGACGGAACCGGAAGCGGCGTTTCAGCTCCTTGAAAACTATGTCACTACACTCCCGGAGACAGAGCGCCAGGAGGGCCGCATGATTGCGGCAGTGCTGAAACGGATTTTTGCCGGGGAAAACCCTGAGCTGTTACAGGAGGTCATCGCATCCTATATCGGCATCGATTACCGGGAAAAGAATACGAACCTGAACGAGCTTTTGAAATACACTCGTCAGGACATTCTGGAACAGTATCGGGATAAAAAATTGTATTCCGGACATACGGATCTGCTGGAGGCGTTTGCACAGGTAGGTGATTTTGAGATCCAGCTGATCCTGAGAAACACGGACAACGCCACCCTGACGGCGGCCCTCTCCGGCGCGTCAGGCGGGGTGGTTCGGGCTTTCCTCTCAAACCTTTCAGATCGGGTACTGTACTTCATCCATGAAGACATACAGCAGTGGAACGGCACGGAGGAGGAAATTCTGGCAGCCCAGAAGAAACTGCTGGAGCTGGGAAGCTATTACCTGAAGGGGACTGACCAATGACATTGGCCGCAAGCAGCAGCCGCGCAACTTCAATGTTGCATTCTGCACCTTAAAATAAGTTTTCAAGAAACCAAACTTCAGTATATAATGAAAACCGACCTGACCGATACCGAGTAAAGCGGCAGATTTTCTATCCGCTGATGAAATTGCCGCTCCCATATGCGGCGGAATGAGGGCCAAATGACAACCGGTGAAAAAATAGCCAATCTCCGCAAAGGAAACAATATCACCCAGGAACAGCTGGCAGAGCTGCTGGGAGTGACCAGGCAGTCCGTGTCCCGCTGGGAAATGGATCTGGCTTTTCCCGAGACGGAAAAGCTGATCCGACTCAGCAAATTGTTCTCCTGCAGCATAGACTATCTGCTCAGCGAGATGATTGGCCGGGAAACGCAGGAGCCTGTCGAAATAACGGCCGATGCCTGCGTATCCTTTATACGGGAGTGCGGCTATTACTTTCTGGCTACCTGCGCCGATTCCCGGCCGAGGCTCAGACCTTTCGGGATGATCCTGAGCGACGGGCAGGAACTTCTCATTGTCACGGACAGCAGGAAAAGTGTCAGCGCCGACCTTGCGCAAAACAGCGGTGTGGAGCTTGCAAGCTATGACCCGGTCTCGGGAAAATGGATCCGCATCAGCGGCACCGCAGAAAAGGACGATTCTCCCTTCTGTCACGAGCTGGTTTTCTCATCCTATCCCGTACTGCGGAAAAAGTACGCGGAGGGCCGGGAAATATTTCTTGCCGTTTATCGGATTCATGCGGAGAAAGTCAGCATTTCATAACCTTTTTCAACATGCAGGCCCCATGAAATTGCCCAGAAAGATAATACTGGCTTAGCGGCACGGATTGTCTGAAAACATTACAAATGCAGTGCCCGGAACGGGCGGAAAGGAACACAGATGGAAAAATTAACGGATACTACAAAGGCACTTATGGACGAAAGATTTGGTCATGATTTCATCCTCCCGCTGGCAACGGTGGAGGACGGCATTCCCCATGTCCGCAATGTGGACGCTTACTATCAGGACGGTTCGTTTTATGTGATTACCTACGGTCTGTCCAACAAAATGCGGCACATCGGCAAGAATTCCGCAGTGGCTGTCTGCGGCGACTGGTTTACCGGCCATGGTGAAGGCGTCAATTTAGGCTATGTCGGAAAACCGGAAAACAAAGAAATCACCGATACCCTGAAAAAGGCTTTTGCCTCATGGATTGACAACGGGCACACCAATTTTGAGGACGAAAACACCTGCATCCTGCAGATCCGTCTTACCGACGGGGTATTGTTTTCCCACGGCACCAGGTATGACATTGATTTTACCATGTAAGGACTGCTTATAAGCAGCCTTACCTTTATGGTCGGGCGTGTCCTGCTTCATGACTGCCCCGTGCATTGCCTTTATGGCATACTTCTTCTGCACGGGGCTGTAAGAAAATACCGATTCTTCTACATCAGGCCGTATCTCCTCCCGTGGCCAGCAGCCTGTCTTTCATCATTTTTTCTTCCGCACCGGAAAATATATTTCCGTCTCCCAATCCTCCGGGGAATAGGAGTCAAACTGAGTCTTGATATAAAGCTCAAAAGGTGCTCCCGCCACCTCATAGCCGTTTTCCATGATCCAGGAAACGACGGCGCCATAACCTTCCGAAAGCGTGGAATAGCTTCCGTGATGAACGGTCATGGCACACTCTACAGGCTCTAAAACCGTGTCTGCCCTGTCCTTTTCCTGAATGCCGATAAACAGCTCTACATCCGATGATTCCTGATTGAATTCCTGGTCATAATACCTGGCCCCATTTAAACCTGTGGGTGTGACCCGCTCCTTGGGCACCCGCTCAAAAAGCACGCCGTAATACTTGCTGAATTCATCCACCCCCATCACGGCGCGGTTTGTGAGCACATTCATAACCGGAGAATTTTTTACTTCTATAACATAGCTCTTTTGATAAGTCATAATGTCACCTGTCCTCTCAAATACAGAAATGTGTGTTTGCAGTTCATTTAATATAATAGCCGTTTCCTGCTGCTTTTGCCTTAAGATTTCCTTCTGCAGCCGCAGCGCGCTCAAGAGCATTTTATCATCGGAAAGGGCAAGCAGCTCCTGGATCTCCTCCAGCGAAAAGCCATACCGCTTCAGACGCTGAATATAGTTCATCCGATCAATCTGTTCCGTCTGATAATACCGGTAGCCGGTATAGCGGTCCACCTCTGCCGGCACAAGCAGGCCGATCTTGTCATAATGACGCAGCGTCTTCACACTGACCTGGCATATCTGGGAAAACTCTCCGATCTGCAGCATTTTTTTGCTCCTTTTACGATGATAGATTCGAATCTGTAAACAGTATAACGTCTGACCTTAGGGGAGAGTCAACAGGAATTTTTCATTATCAAAACTTTTCAAATCTATGCCTGCGTGTTATACTAAATGGTATAAGTCGATTCGCTATATTGACAAGGGGAATATGAGATGAAATCAAAAAAAGACCGTAACCGCATTCAATATATTCTGACGCTGGTGATCACGTTGATTGCCCTTGGAGGAATCGCATTCTACACCTTCGCTTCTTTCTATTCCGTAGCCATGGAGGATGCCGTCACCATCGGTAAAAACTCCGTATCCCAGGAGGCCGAGGAATTGAACAATTTCCTGCTGCAGGGCCTTGACGTCCTGCAGGTGACAGGGCTGGTGGTAGACTCCATGATGCGTGACGGCGCCGGCTCGGAAGAAATCGGGAAATTCCTGCTGCAGGAATCGGAAGATTATGCTCGTGCCATAGATAAAAATTTTACCGGAATTTACGGGGTCTTTGACGGTGTTTATCTGGATGGCATCGGCTGGGTGCCGGATGCCGATTATATTCCCCAGGACCGGGTCTGGTACACAACGGCCCTGGCAGGCGGCGGCCGTCCCATGGTGGTTTCCCCGTATCTGGATGCCCAGACAGGCAGCATCATGATTTCGGTAAGCCAGCTTCTGTCAGACGGGAAAAGCGTGGTCTCCCTGGATATTGTAATGGATGAAATGCAGCAGATGGCAAAGAACATCCAGCTGAACGGAGAAGGATACGGTTTTATTATCGATAAAAACGGGCTGGTGGTTGCCCATCACGACGATGCCCAAAAGGGCAAAAATTATCTTACCGACGAAGATATGCAGGACTCCCCGCTGCGGGAAATGACCCGGAAAATCCTTTCCTGCAGCGGGGATGCCGTGACCATGGAGCTGGACGGTGAAGAGTGTATGATCTTTTCCAAAGAGGTGCAAAAGGACTGGTATGTAGCCATGGTAATCAATACGGCTGACCTGTTTGAAAGAGTCAAGGTTACACTATGGCGTAATATTTTTGTAAGTGTACTGATTTTTATTGTAGTAGGGTACTTCTGCACTTCCAGTTACCTCAACAGGAACAAAGCCACCCGATATGCCGAAGAGCTGCAAGGCTATCAGGCCACCCTGGAAGAACGGGTAGAGGCACAGACTAAGAAAATCAAAGAACAGGCTCTTGAGCGGATCCGCATGCAGGAAAGCGTAATCGAGGGAATGGCCGCTATCATTGAAAGCCGGGACAACTCCACCGGCGAGCATGTGCGCAATACCAAGCGCTATGTCACTATGATGGCCGATTATATGCTGGAAAACAATATTTATCCGGATATAGTAGATGAAAAATTTACGGTTTACATACGCAACGCCGCCCCGCTGCATGACGTGGGCAAGATCCTTATATCCGATGTAATCTTGAATAAACCCGGAAGGTTCACCCCGGAGGAATTTGAGATCATGAAAACCCACGCCTTTTTAGGCGGGGACATTGTGGAGAAGATCCTGGCGGGCAACGCGGAACCGGAGCTTCTGCAGATGGCCAGGGAAATCGTATGCTGCCATCACGAAAAATGGGACGGCAGCGGTTATCCCATGGGCCTGCGCGGCAGTGAAATCCCTCTTTCGGCACGGATCATGGCTGTAGCGGATGTATTTGACGCCTTGGTCTGCAAGCGTGTATATAAGGAAGCAATGGCGGAGGAACATGCCTTTTCCATTCTCCGGGAGGATGCAGGAAAACACTTTGACCCCACATTGGTGGATGTGTTTTTCTCCATTCGGGAAGATGTACACCAATACCTGCAGGAGAATGCCCGAAGACAACAGTGATTTCACCCCTGCTTCCTGTATTCGCCGGGTGTTACCCCGAATACCTCCTTAAATTTGCGGCAAAAATAACCGATATTATCAAACCCGGTATCCCGGGCCACAGCGGAAACACTGTTCTCCGTAGCAGTCAGCAGCCTGGCCGCGTATTTCAGCCTGTAATGAATCAGGTATTCTATGGGTGAAGTATGTATATTTTCCCGGAACAGATTCAGCACACTGCTTTTGCTCAGCATCACCGTACCTGCAATATCATCCAGGGAAATCGGCCTCCGGAAATTCTTATGTATATACTGCATCATAATCTGGAGCTGCGCCCGGGTCCGCACAGAGGAACGGGGCGCGGAAGCTTCTTCGGCAGGCTGCATCTGTCTGTACAGCAGCTGCCAAAGCTTTAAAAGCAGCTCTACGGTTTTTATTTCACACTCCTTGCCTGATTCCTGAAGGGCAAACACGGAAACAAGCGTATCCATTATTTCCTTCTCCACGGAATCATCGGCAGAAAAGATCATACACTCGGCAGGTGAATCCAGAACCGGCTGTATAAACTTCCGGTAAATCAGACTTTCCTCTCGGGCAAGCAGAGAGGGTAAAAACACTATATTGGGAATAACGGTGCTTTCAGCCGCTTCAAACCTGTGAATTACCTGAGAATTTATAAAGATGCCCGTTCCGGCACGCAGCACGTATCTTTCACTTCCGATCAGAAAGTCTGCCGTCCCCGTTTCAATCAGCACAAATTCCACTTCCGGGTGCCAGTGCCAGTCTATGCAGTGAAAATCAAAAAGCCAAATATCCTCCAGATAATATTGAAACGGATACTCATCACTGCCATGATGAATGGTTTCCCTTAAGGACTCATCCGTTATAATTTTACTGTAACTGTCGGATGCCGTCATTTCTAATCTCCTGTCACTTATCCTGTTTCTCTCACACAATGCTTTACAGGATACCAGCCCCACAAGCTGTTTCCCATGTATAAAGTCAGATAGGCTCTACCCTGCCAATCCGCCAAAACTGCCATATTGTGTAATAAAATTGCGAAATACTGTCTTGATTTGCATATTAACCCGCCATATAATGTAACTCATTGTAACAAGGAAGGGAGCATATGTCAACATGGCCAAAAATTACAAAAAGACACTGACAGCCTGCTATCTGGGCTTTATCACCCAGGCAATTGCCGCAAATTTTGCACCTCTGCTGTTTTTGAAATTTCATAGTGATTATCACATTCCCCTGGGGAAAATCGCCCTGATTTCCACAGTCTTCTTTCTGACCCAGCTGATTGTGGATGTACTGTGCTCTTATTTCGCAGACCGCATCGGATACCGCAGATGTGTGATAGCTTCCGAACTTTGTTCCGCCCTGGGGCTGATCGGGCTTGCCTTTTTACCCGAACTCCTTCCTGATCCCCTGGCCGGCATAATTGTCAGTGTGGTTATTTATGCGGTGGGCAGCGGCTTAATAGAAGTATTGGGCAGTCCCATTGTAGAAGCCTGCTCCTTTGAGCATAAAGAAGCTGCCATGAGCCTGCTGCACTCCTTTTATTGCTGGGGCTCAGTAGGTGTGATCCTCTTATCCACTGTATTTTTCGCAGTGTTCGGCATCGACAGCTGGAAGTGGCTTGCCTGTATATGGGCGCTGATTCCCCTTTATAATATCTACAACTTTGCCACCTGCCCCATTGAGCCTCTGGCCGAGGACGGTAAGGGCATGAAAGTAAGCCGTCTGCTGCAGGTTCCCATTTTCTGGATCGCCATTATCCTGATGGTATGCGCGGGCGCTTCCGAGCTTTCCATGGCACAATGGGCTTCGGCCTATGCCGAATCGGCTCTCGGCCTGTCAAAGTCCATGGGAGATCTGGCCGGTCCCTGCATGTTTGCGGTAACCATGGGCATCAGCCGCGTTATTTTCGGAAAATACGGCGACAAACTGGATCTGATGAAATTCATGATCGGCTCCGGCTGCCTGTGCCTGCTCTGCTATGTGTCGGCTTCCCTGTCGGACAATGCCGTACTGGGGCTGATTGGCTGCATTATGTGCGGCTTTTCCGTGGGTATTATGTGGCCGGGAACCATCAGCATCTGTTCCGGAAGGCTCCCTGCAGGAGGTACAGCCATGTTCGCCCTGCTGGCCATGGCAGGGGATTTGGGCGGCGCATTCGGGCCCGGCCTGGTGGGTGCCATTACCCAAAATGCAGGCAACGACCTGAAAAAAGGAATGTTTATCGGATGCCTTTTCCCCCTGATACTGATTGTGTGCCTTTTGCTGCTGAAAAGCATGCGGGCAGAGAAATCCCGGTGATTATTCCGTCAGAATTCTTCAGATCCCCCAGCAGATCCTCCAGCAGGTTTTCCTGATAGGCCGCCGCCCGCTTTTCCTGAATGCAGGCGGCGGTCTCCTGCAGCAGGGGATTCCTGATCTTCTCCAGCTTGAGCATACCGGCCTCCCCGACATTCTCCCCGGAAAGGCTTCTTGCATAGTCTTCCGGAGACATCCGCCAGATCCGGATCCGGTCACCGAATTTCTGCCACAGCCTGTCCGCTATACCCAGCCCGTCCGGATCCATGTCGCCACTGTACCAGATTTCCGCACCGGAATCCAGAATAAACGGAATCAAATCCAATGCAACCGCCCGCAGCTGCCCGGATGTACACAATAAGGTAAATTCCCTCTCCTTTCCCTTTTCCAGAAGATAGCTGAATACCATCTCATTTTCCACCACATACACCCTGTCCCCCGCCGCCTCCACCCCCGTTACTCCCCGCAGGTTCTCCATGGTAATGACGCAGGGCTCCCTTCTGGCGCAAAAGGCCTCGTAAGCCGGATGCCACCCTTCCGTTGTCTTAAGGCGCAGGCCAAATGCGTGCACCATGGAAGAAACATTGTCCGGCACGATTCCCACACTCAGCAGAAGCCCCCGCCACTGATGGGCATTTTCCGGGAATAAAGTATTCTCCAGATAGCAGATCCCGTGGATCAAAAGCTGCCCCGCCGTAGTGCCGCGGTCAAAATAATGGGGATTGCCGGAGATGTCCGCAGCAAATACTGCCAGGGGGCTTTCCGTCCCCTCAGCCTTTGACTTTTCCACCCTTAAAAGGGCTTCCCCCACGCTTTCCGCCAGAACTTTCGCCTGCCCGCGGTCTCTTCCGTATTCCCGGATCAGCAGATGGTAGCCGTATTTCTTATGAGCTTCCATATCCCGGATCCAGGAAGCCGCCACAGAGCCTGCTGCGGCAGACATGGCCTCCTTGCCGACGGCCACAGCCTCCTTATCGACGGTCACAGCCCCCTTGCCGGCAGACATGGCACCTTTATCGGAATCCGTCTCCTCCCGGCTTTCACGCATCAGGAAAAAGTCGCCAAGCCCTCTCAGGAATTCGCTTTTCTCCTGCTGTTCCTCCGCCCTTTGCCCCTGATTGGTGCAAAGCGTTTCCCCAAAATACTCTTCCAGGACATCTTTCATCTCCACCGGGGCAAACCTGGTTTTCTGCAGCCCCTGCTCAAACTCCTGAAAGGAAAAGCAAAGAGTCTCCTCATAAAACACTTTTCCCACGATGCCGCCGATCATGCGGCGCTCCTCCGGCGAGGCCCCCTTCAGCGTAATCCTCCCGGCGGCCCTGCCGTAAGAACGCCACTTCTTCCGCAGCTCCCGGAAGCACCTTTTCGATTCCTTCAGGTTCTTAAAATATTCCGCGCATTGCCTGCTATTGCTCATCCAGTATCCTCTCATGTCCGTTCCATGTATAGCGGATAGCCGAAACCGTCTGCGAATTCTGAGGCCGTAATAGCTCGGCAATCCGCAGCCCTCTTACCGGCTCAAAACAGCCCCACAGGGACTGGGAATTCATGATATAATCAAAGTCCAGCTTAGAAACAAGCTCAAACATGCTGCTGATATTTTTATCATCCACTCCCGCAAACGCCTCATCCAGCGCGATCATACGGGGATGGTCCTCGTTATCCGCCTTCTGGTACTGCGCGTTAACTGCCGCAAACAGGGGCACGTACATTGCCATTGCCTTCTCGCCGCCGCTGAACCGGTTAAAAGCCGCATTGGTCAAAGGCTTCCGCTGTTCCTCCCCCCGGCGGAAATACATCTGAAATTCAAACCACTTCCGATAGTCCAGCGCATCCCTCACCAGGTCCATATAATTGATGACCGTGCCGTCTTCTTCCAGCCGCTGCTTTTCCATGCGTATCTTGCTGCGGAAATGAGCCGCCACCTTTTCTATATCCTCCACCGTCAGAAGCGCCCGGTCACGAAGCAGGATCTTCTCCAGCTCTGTGGTGTCCAGCTCTTCGTCGTTTTCCGCTCCCCGGGGCTTCCAGTCCAGGGAAAAACTCAATCCCATGGAAGTATCTATTTCCTGCATCAGCTTCGACATATCCGAAACCCACTTCCGGCTCTCTGCGATCCGGTCCGTCAGCTGCTGGCTGATGGTCTGGGACAAAATATCCTCGAACAGCTCCCGGTCCCTGCGCTGGATCAAAAGCTCCGTTTCCTCAATGGCGGCCTTCAGTATTCCGTAGAATTCCTCCAGATACACCTTCTTACCGTTCCACACGGACACTACCCTCACACGCTTCCGAAGCATACCGGCAGTATCCGCCATTTCTCCAAACTCCTCCGCCGCCCCGAAGCAATCCTCCAGGGAGGTTCCGTAGTTTGTCAGACTGCCGTTATGCCGCTGGTAAACCTGGTACAGGGATTGAATGAGGTCCCCCGGCTCCCTTGTGCGGTCACTTTCCCGGATGACCCCTGCCGCTTCCCTGGCACAGTCAAAAAGAGTGCGGCTCCCCCGTTCCAGCACAAGCTTTAAGGCAAGCTCTTCCTCAAAACAGCTCCGAAGGCAGGTTTCCTCGCCGATAACCTGCTGCAGCCGCTGCTTTTGCTTCGGCTCGTCTTCCAGCAGCCCCTGCCACCTCTCATCCAGACGCACCAGATCCTCCCGCAGTTTTGCTCCTTCTTCAGACATACTTTCCAGCTCTGCCTTAATCTGCTTCAGCCTGTTTGCCTTCTCCACGATGTCCGGGCGGTTCAGGTATTCCTCATACTGCCGGATCTGAATATCACACTCCTTGATCCTGGTGCCATAGCGGCGCTTCTCTGCAAAAGCATCATCCAGATCCTGTTCCCCCCGGGCAATCTGATCCTCCCTGTCCACACAATTCAGGCGTGTCGTCCCAATCTGCCCCAGCTCCGCCCTGACTCCCTGCCAGATCCGCCGATACTCCTCCAGCGCATCCCGGGCCTCGTCGTAAGCGGCCTCTGTCCTTCCGTAAGGAAAGGGCCTGCACAACTGCAGCACTGCCTGGTACTGTTGATTTTTCCTCTGTGCCAGCTCCTTTTCCTGCTTTTCCTTCTTCTCCCACTCCCCGCTGATTATCTGCAGCTTCAGTGCGATTTCCCTTTCCCTGCCCAGGGCGGCATTGATGGCAGAAAATCCCGGCAGCCCCTGATATTCCTGCTGCAGCTTTTCCAGCCGGAGGCCCGCCTGTGCTGCTTCGTTTTCCATGACGGATATTTCTTCCGTCAACTCGCCGATCTTTTCCTGGAGCTTGAGAATTTTCTGTTCTTTTCGTCTCTTTCTTGCCAGCCGGCCCACAAATTCCGCTTCTCCCGCTTTGTCTGCCTTACCGGCCAGGGCGCCCTGGCGAAAACATCCGTCTTTCCCCAGATATATACCCTGTTCCCTTCCCTCTTTCTCATAAATATTGCTCAAAATCCCGGCAACCGCTTCCTTCAGCCCGGGTTCCAGGTCTTCACTGGCAGTCAGACCGGAAAAATCCGAGGTTCCCCTTTCCCTCACGGATACCACCGTATCCAGGAAGGCCGGACACCTTTCCCGGATCCGGGGAATATCCTCTGCCGATACCACCAGGGCATCCAGAATTCCCGCCTGCTGCAGCTGGGCCTCCAGCCGTGCACAGGACGGCCCGTCCAGCTCCCGGGAAAATTCCACCGCCTTGTAAAACGGAACCGCCGCAATACCGGCTTCCTCCAGGGCCAGCCTGGAAGCTGCCGCTTCCTGATTCCGCTCAGGCTCCAGTTCTTCCTGGCTCTGCACCTGCGCAAGCTCCTCCTCCACCTGCTTCAGCCCTTCCCGCAGTGCCTTCAGCGCCTGTTCTGCGCCTCCCTTTACATTCATCACCTCCTGACGCTGTCTTTCATAATCTGTACGCAGCAATTCCTGTATAGGGCCTGCATCCTCCACGGACCGGTATTGCCTTATCTTCTCCTCCAGTTCCTCTAACAGCTCTTCCGCCGGATGCCACTCTGCGGAATCACCATTTATGGTATAAACATCCGTAATCCACTGATCCATGGAAACCACTACCTGCTCGCCGGCAGCCTCCAGGTCCTGCTCACCCTTGAGCTTCTGCCCCTTCAGTCCCTCCAGCTCCTGCGCAAGCTTGTCATACTGCCCTGAGAGCTCTTCGTATTGCCGGATCGCCCTTGTGCATTCCTCCAGCTGCCGCTTCAGCGTTTCAAGAGCCTGCGCGACTTCTTCCGTCTGCTCATACGCTTCGGTTCCCATCACCCGCAGGGCCTTTTCATGCTCCTCCCATTGCAGGATTTCCTGCTGCTCTTCCAGCTCCGCTTTTTCTTCTTTCAGTCTCTGCTTTCCTGATTCCAGGCGATCCCGAAGCTCTTTTAACTGCTGCTCTGCCGTCCGGATTCGATCCTTGCATTCCTGAACCTTATTCTCCCATTTCTTTTCCTGTTCTTCGGCTTCTGCTTTCTCCGTTTTCGCCTTTTCCAGCTTCCGGTCCATCTCTTCCAGATCCGTGTCCAGAAGACCGTCCCGTTCTGTTTCCGCCAGCCGCCTTTTCTCCTCCAGCTCTTCCAGGCGCAGGGACTTATCCTCCTGCTCCGCTGCGATCTCCTGCTTCCTCCTGGCCTGAGTGTCCAACTGCTTCTGTGCGCTCTCCACCTCCTGCTGTTTGGCCAGATAGCCCTGGGCCTTCTTCGCAAGCATATACTGATTGTATCTGGTGTATTCGTTTCGCAGAATCTTAACATCCGAAAAAGCCCGGTTCAGCAGTTCCAGGCTTTCCTGAATTTCATCCATCTTCTCCATGGCATCCACCATGGTGCGCAGATCCTCGTCCGTCAGAGTCTGCTGGGAATCATTCAGAATCTCATATACCTTTGTAGGCTTAAACTCCTTGGACAGCTTCGGCGCACGGACCTTCACAAGCAGCCTGATATACTGCTCATACTGCTCCGCCTTCCGAAAGCCGAAAATATGCTGATTGACCTGCTTCTTATAATCGCTCTGACTGTCGGTAAAATAATTTTCTTCCCCCAGCCTGGCCCGCAGCTCCCGCTTATCCAGAGGGATCTTCGACGATCCCACTTCCCTGTACAGCCACAGGTCGTACCCGATCCGCCTGCCGTCCAAAATAATGAAGCCCCAGAAATCCATGGGCTTGCCCCGCTTGGCCCGCTGTCCGATCCCAATGGTACGATACTCCCCGGACTTCTCCTTTTTAAATTCCAGAAACAGATAACCGGTGGCTTCCTCTTTTCCCTCCTCCCCCAGAAAATAGTACTCCATTCTCCGGTCGCTGGAACCAAAGGGATCCAGGCGGCTTGGCGTGCGGTCGCCGTCCAGCACAAAAGGGATAAAGCTCTGAGTGGTAATGGATTTCCCGGAACCGTTCTGGCCCCGCAGAAGCAGCTTCCCGTCTATGAATTCAAAGTCTTCCTCGTCATACAGCCAGAAATTCACAAAGCCGATCCGATTCATTTTCCACCGATCATTCATTTTAACCTCCATGATTCCAGACATACCCTCAACGATAGCACAAACAGTCAAAAACCAAAGCGCAAAGGTCACACATAGCGCAAATCCTCATTCCTTTTGCACCTCTCCATTAAAATCCTGAGGATAATATCCCGTAAGCCTTCCTGCCGCCGGCAGTACCGTGACCTCATTTCCCTCACAGCGTATCATCAGCCAGTTCTTCATATAACCCAGAACCGTTTCCACCAGCCTGCCCTCTTCCATTTCCCGAAATTCCTTGCTCCACCCTGCATTCCACTCTGTCCTGCATTCCCGTACGATCCCGGCAAAGGCTTCCCTTGACATGCAGATACACTCATTCTCCTTCTTTTCCAGCGTTCCTTCTGCCAGCTGCCTCTGAATACGCTCACATACCAATAGCACCGCCTCCGGAAGCATGGCGTCCCTGGGATGCACGCTTCCGTAACAGTCATCCTCGTCCAGGGTTAAAAACGCCGCATTCCTGTATATGTCCAGATTTCCTCCCGGATTTTCCTGCAGGTATCTGGCTACCCACTGCCTTTGATTCTTTAAATAAAGAGCATCCGCATCCTCGTTTCCGTCCCAGTAAAGCGCCGGGCATACCGTAAGCTGCCTGTACACCCGGTTAATGCGCATAACGCCCCTGTCTCCCTTCAACTCCTGAAAATCCGCCTTTTCAAAATCCTCCCAGGATTCATAGGCTGATATATCCGCCGGGAAGCTGGTGGCAAAATATTTGGAATAGCCCGTATTTTCATACAGTACCTCCTGCCCGGTCTCGGCGCCGAAGGACTCACTGCTTCCCTCGTAGACACGCAGCATTTGCAGCCGCTCCATATACAGCAGTACCCGCACCAGAGATTTCCGCTGGGTAAAGGACGTCCAGTCAATCTCCATATGGGCCTTCAGCCGGGTCTCCACATAATCGATCAGCTCCGACAGCAGGAACTGCTCCTGCTCTTCCTTATCCTCCAGATACATCAGTATCACGCACAGAATACAGTAATCCCTGATGTCCGTAAACTCCTGGATCCCCATAAAGCTTTCCGCATGGGCAGGCCGCTTTTCCAGCTTCAGCAGATTCTCCGTGTGAATCAGCTTCCAACCCAGCAGCTCCCGGACAAATCTTTGAAAATTCGGTATGTCTCTTTTTACTTTATAATAGGTCTCTTTATCGCTGTCTCTGCAGATCCAGAAATTTTCCAGCAATGTCCTGATTTCATTCATACCCTTTAAACTCCAACACATATGCCGGCATGGTCAATGCCCCGTCCTCACACTGCAGGACACAGCTACCCTCATTTCTCACCAGCCGAAACTCCTGTCCGTACTCGGTTCTCCCCAGCTTCTGTGAACTCATATTTGCCTGGGCAATCCACTGCAGAAACGTATTTCTTGTATCCTCGGAAATTACCTCATGAATTTCGGCAAATAACACTTTCCCATCCCTTATGTAGCGCATGACAATTTCCTTCTGCCGCTCCGCCCGCCTCAGATAGCTTTCCCGCTGCAGTCTCTTTTCCAGAGACTTGTCTGTAAAGCCCCTGCGGTCCTTTTTCTCCCGGTACGTCCTTGCATGAGGCTTTAATAAGAATTCCGCCGGCTCGTCATATACGCTGTTGTTGATCCCATCCTCTTCCCGGGGCGCATTGGTCTTGAAATGCTGTATTTTCTGCACGCCGAAAACATGGGCCGACAGCCTGTGGGCTTCCTCCAGATCCTCACATTTTAAAAATAATTCCAAAAATTTGCGATAGTCATCCTTTCTGCTGATTCCCCAGTTCTGAATCTGAACGATCAGCGCGGCATTTTGAATAATGCTGCGGATCACATCATTGGTAATCTTCAGAACCTTCTTACATTCACACTCATGTGCCGGCGAATCAAGAAACCAGTTTTTCAGAGAATTCCATTTCCCCGTAACATTTTCACGTATGCTGGGTTCTATATTTCCGTGTATTTCCAGGAGCGCATGGGGAATATCCAGCTCGCTCTGTACCACCTTTTCCAGAATCACCCCTTCCATCAGAGGCAGGCTTTTCAGCAGGATCTGCTCCAGCCGTCTGGAATGATGCTGCAGCTCCTGCACAAACTCGTTCAGATATTTGATAAACTTGTCCTTGTGAATGACGAATTCCACTGATTTCATCAAATGATTGGTTTTACCCGAATAAAAATCCCGAAGGTAGTCCTGATAGTTGTGATTTAATCGTTTGAAGTCTTCCTGCAGCAGACTCCACCACTCGTTCACCTCTTTCAGGCCTGCGTGCTCCATCGCCTCTGCATCCTCAAGGCTTTTTTCCAGACGCACAAAAAAATTCGTGGACAGATTTCCCGATTCGAGAAAGACATTTTCCAGTCTCACCGTCAGACGCTCAATTTCCACGGCATACTCAGACATGGTATAGCGATACTGTTTGTTTTTATAATCCGCTATGGTGTAAACCCGTCCCGGATCCTGGATCGGAGTAAGGTTTTTCCATTTAACCAGTGCCTCCAGATCCGCTTCCAGCTTTTCCGGGGAATATTCTTCAAATTCTCCGTCCCGGCGTAACATTTCAAAGATTTCTTCTTTATACAGCTGGAAGTGCATCTTCTCGTATTCCCGGTAAAATAAACGCATGATTTTACGATAAATTGCCGCGTCGGGAGCCGACAAATAGGAGGTTTCATGAATGGGCCCAAAATGCTCCATTTGATGTATTTTCCTCTCCGCTATTAGTCTCATCAGTATAATAGCACACTATTTTTGTATTACGATGCCAACATCTTCCCAAGTTTTCGCTTCAAAATTATAGTTATTGCCATTGGTGTCACACATAGTATTCACGATAGAAATTAATTCCTTTACAGAATTAGGATGCGATGCCGCAAGCAAAATTCCCTTTCCGGGCTTAATTCCGTCGTAAACAAGCCCATCCCAATACATGCGCAGCTGGTATACATCTTTACTGGTGGTAATGTCCTTCTTACCCTCGTATATAGTAATGCCATATGAGTTTTTACAATATAAGTCAAGCCTCACTCTGTCCTTTGGATTTCCTGTGCTTATAAATACCTCCATCTCCGTTTTAATAATCTTACCAGGATCCGGATCATATTGATTCATTCTTTTGCACAGCTCTTCGAACAAGTCGGTTTCATGATCTGACAAGGTTACGTCCTTCTGAGGTTCGTTCAGGTTACTTCTAATCCATTGGTACAAATTATCCAGCTTTTCGTCCCCTTCCCTTAAACCATTCTTTGATGTTCTTGTCTTAGGTAATGCTTCTTTATCTTTAGATTTAAGGTTTACGGTGACCAGCAAATAGTTAAAGGAATTATGCTTTTCACCTCCCCAGATTTCTTTAAACAGGTTATAGCATAAGACTCTTCCGTTGATCCTGATCTCCACTCCCGATGTAGACATACTCTTTTGATAATATTTTCTCGCCGTCGTATTGTCAAACTCTTTTCTATCCTGCTTTTTGTTAATCTTTCCGAATTGATATTCAATAATGACCTTACCATTTCCCAGATCCACTTCCTGACTTCCGGAGCCCGGCTTAATATAATCCTCCCAATCCGGCTTTACTGCTCCTACAGAACGGTTTATGTGATCACCGTTTGCATCGACTATATCCAAAGTGATACCGGCCTTATTTTCTTCAATAACACCGGAGTAAACAAATCCAATATCCTCGCACAAAACATCCGCTATACTTCGAAAATTAGTTATGCCACCTCTCATTCCCCTGGCAATGGTTTTATACATTTCTCTTTTACAGACAAAGCGGATGATGGTTCCCGTTCCATTCAATTTTCCCGGCCATTTTTCATTTTTACAGATCTTCGCAGAAAAATCCTCAATTTTATAGGGTGCTTCTATCTTTTTATACTGTTCGGCATCCATGTCTTCCTGCGTCCTTGTGTATATTACCCAGGAATCATTCTTAGGATTAGCAGATGCCAAGGCATGCTTTAGCCCAAATCCATGCTCATTAAGGGGAGATTCTGACGCAGCGCAGGAACCTAAGGTAAATGCCTCATTCAATTTCCGGATACCGGTTCCAGAATCCTCAATTGTAATCGTAACATCCCCGTTTTGCGCAGTCTCAACCAAGCTGATGATGATATTTCTTGTCATCGTATTATTTCCAGAAAAATTTGAAATACTATTATCTATGAACTCATTTACTATCTGGCACAAAGAGTCAAAATGCCCACCAATTCCCGCCCAAAGCTCGTCCGCATGAGGTCTGTTGTTAATCGCCATACTTGTCTCCATGAAAAGTCCTCCTATAGTATATTCATAAGATTCCAAATTTATCCATAATGCAATTATTTTATCACACGCTACCAGACAAGTCTATCGTAGAAAATACTTTTTTATAAACTCATCAGTTCTTTTCTTGTTTCCCGGTCAAACTTTTCCAGCGCATACCGGTAAGCGGTTCTGGGCATCTCCCCATGGTGCAGAATCAGGTAATTTTTCACCGTTTCCCGATCCACCTGGGATAAACATTTTAGCATCCAGCCATATCCCTTCTGCACCAGGTCATGTTCATCCGTCATAAGCGCATCAGATATAATCAAAGGGTCTATTCCTTCATAATCCTTATGCAGGACAGCGGGAATTAATATAACTGCCGATGCACGACGAACCCAAAAGTCTTTATCCCTCGTCCACTCTCTTACCTGCTGAAAAGCGGATTTGTATCTTCTCAGCCATTCGCCAAAGGCATGTGTGCAAAAATCATCACAATCCCCCCAGCCCCGGACATACTTTTTCAACCACGCGTAAAAGGTGTCATATGTGGTTTCGGAATACTGGTCCCGTACCCTGTACGCCCAATCAAAGGCAATGACGCCAAAGGCCCAGCTATGCTCTTCCAGCAATTCTTCGCACAAGCCCAGTACATTCTCAATTGTTTTATCTTCTATCTTTTTATACAGCCGTGCCGCCAGCCTTCTTATATCACCGGTAACGATATGCTTCCCCTCCGCAACGTTTTCCGATAATACCCTGACCTCCTTCGCTGCTTCTGAAACAATTCTGTCCATCCCATCCTTCTTTCTTCAAAATGATTGACACCTGCTGTTCGCTTTTTTATGTTTACAGTTTTATGCCTGGAGCTTCTTCTCCATCTGAATATAAAGGCCCTGTTGAAAAACGATTTCAAATCCAAAGGAACGGTACAGGGAAACCGCCGGCTCCAGGGTTATCCTGGTATCCAGAAACAGTGTGTGACATCCCTGCTCCCTGGCATGGCATTCCAATGTATTCAGCAGCTCCTTTGAGATTCCTTTGCCCCGATACTCTTCTTTTATAAACAGGCGCTTTACCTCACCCGTCCCCTCTGCCTTTTTCCGGTATGCAATACAGCCTGCGGGAAGGTCGTCCGAAAATACCACCCACACCTTTTCCATCATTTCATTCTCGCTATATCGTGTATAATATATCTGGTCTTCTCCCAGAAAGTTAATCATATAATCATCATGCTCGGAAAAAAGCTTCAAAATCCTTTCATCTGTAACATCCAAGGATACAATCTTCATGTTGTTCACTCCTTCTGCCCTTTCATGACCACAGCCGCATTCTGACTTTGCTATCAATTCCGTCATGCGTTCAACTCTTCCAACATTTCAGAAAGGACAAGACATTCCTTCATTCTTTGTCCCTTTTTTCGGTATTAAGACTTACATGGAAAGCAAATTGTTCTTAACAAATCTCTATCATTTTCAGGATTCCATTTGAAATAATCTCAAAGCCCATCTTTTCATAAAAAGGTTCCTTGCCTTTAGCGGAAACTCCCCCGATTGTTGTAAATTTCCCGGAGGCAGAATTTACCCTTGCATACTCAACCAGATGGTTCACAATCATTCTCCCGATACCCTTCCCCTGGAACTGAGGCACAACAATTATTTCCTGGAGATACCAGTACATGGCGCCATCGCCCACAAGTCGTCCCATCCCCACAAGCTCACCGCGATATAGCGCGGAAACATTGACCAGCCCGTTTTGCAAAGCCTTCCTGGCGTGTTCCACCGGGATCTCCGCAAATCCCGTTTCGATCCGCAGCCGGACAAAATCCTCGGCCTGTAAAATATTGTCCTCAAGCCGTACTTCTTCACATACACTTTCGTCCATATCCCTTCCCCCATCATTACTACTCCGAAAGGCGGCAGAATCAGTATACCATGCGCGCAGAAAAGGAAGCGCCTCGAAGAGGCATTTACTTTTCAAGCCATGGCCGGGTATAATGCAGCGCAAAGCGCTGGCAAGACAGCTTTAGCTGGCTTGCATTCTGCATCAGCAGAATCAGTATACCATGCGCGCAGAAAAGGAAGCGCCTCGAAGAGGCATTTACTTTTCAAGCCATGGCCGGGTATAATGCAGCGCAAAGCGCTGG
>CAJTKW010000059.1 GCA_910577035.1 uncultured Acetatifactor sp. | reverse complement strand
ATATAGTGATGCAGGCAGAATTGGGGTTCTGCCAACAAAACTGCGGAAACTCAAGGACATATTAAGTAGAAAACTGTATATTATAAATAGAGAATAGGCCTTGAGCCTATTTTGAATGCAGAAGCGGAGGGTTGTTTCAAGGCGCAGTGTTCCGTGGAGTTCTTGGAGGGTTGGGCAGTTTCCACAACTTGAAGTAGACTAATAGTCGAAAGAAAATGCCAGAAAAGTGCTTCGGGTTTTCCGGAGCATTTTTCTATCTTAAGATTTATTTAGTTTTGCAAAGTATGACAAATGAGCAGGATATATATGATGGATAAGCTGAAAGCAAGTGCAATTGCATTTGAAAGGTTATTAAAATATGAATATGAGATTGTAGCGGGTAGTAAAAAAACTTGTTGGAAATGACATTATTTTTTGAGAGAGAACACTTTATGCATTTAATCGGTCTGCATAAACTGACAGATTTACAAATACAGAGGTTTAGAAAAGAACAAATGTACGAAATGGTAATGCGGGACGAATTAACTTACGACTACATAGAAAAGAGTGTTTTTTTTTCAGAGATCAAGCAAAGAATCGAATTATTTCCGATATTGGAAACGGCGCTGGATAGTAATGAATTGTTAATAAAGTATAAGCATGGGTTTGCGCAGGGAACAGTTATAATGGCATCTTATATCATCATATACAATTATGGAGATGCTATTATTCATTATTTTGTAGATCGAGACGAGAAGGCCAATCGGTATTTTGGAAAGTCTTTTTTTGGACGAAGTGATGACAAATTCTTACGAAATCAGCAGACGTTTAAGGTGCTGAAATTGACAAAGTATGATAAAGAGGAAAATAGCAGGATTATACTTAAGAACAAAAGAATCAAATCGTAACACTAAAGATAAATATAGGGGAGTGAATTGATTATGATTATGTTTGACCCATCAGAATACATAAAAGGATTGCAACAACTACTAATCTCGGATAAAAAGAAGGTTGGGTTTCTCTGCGGAGCTGGAACATCGCTTGCAAAAAAATAAGAATTCCCTAAATGTCCCCGCTATAGGTGCTATGACAAAGCTAGGAGTGCATACAAAGCAGATTATGAAGAAGGTGATGTTTCCGGCACCGTTCAGCCATTGACATTTGCAACTTCACAAACATGCAACGTTATTTACAAAATCTGAATTAGAAGGAGGATATAGACGTGTGAAGAAAAGATTAGGGCTTATAATATTGAGTGTTATGATGTTGGGGGCAGGATGTGGGCGAAGTGAGAGTGAATCCACTCTGGATAAGCAAGAAGAGTCCTTTCCTTCTACAAGCACCATTCAAGATATTCCTGTCACAGCAACACAACAGATTCCATATTGGGCACAAGAAATGCGAACAGAAGGGAATCTGTATCAGAACCTAAACTTAGATGGAATAGGGGATGCAGATGATGCAGCATATGTCAGTATTTTTCAGTTTGATGATTATGAAGAAAAGGTAGTAGTGATTCAAGTTCATTTGGGAACAGGTGAAACCATAGCCAAGATTTTTCCTGTTTACGGAGTATATAACTTTCAGACGGGAAAGCTATTTTCTAAAGACAAGGATGCCATTATTTTAGGAGTAAGAAATCCCACCAGCAACTATAACGCTACAGATATATTTATATTGGATGTATATCCCGTTGAAGCAGACCCGGTTCCCTATATTGTAACCAGACTAGACACAACAGAAACACCCAATATTCTCTTTTTTGGTAACCCTACTCTTGATGCAGGAAACACTTATGTTACAGGTTATACTGAAGTTGTGGATATTGGCGGATCGCCCTTACAAGGATTAGAAGTTCCTGTCTTTGATTATTCTACGGGTCAATATCAGGAACTGAAGAAGATCCTTTATTGGAAAGATGGAGAATGGTCATTGTCAGACGATTGATATGTTTCCTTAGAATCTGCGCCAGAGGGAGAATGAGGAAATATATTGGCATAGTAGAAATTTACAAGGAGGTGCATGTGGAAAAGTGGAAAACTCTCCTTTTTGATATGGAAATGGTGAGGAAACAGATGTAAAATAATGATATATTCTAGGAAGCGTCAAAGGAGCATGGGCATGAATTGGATAGATCAATTAAATCAATCCATTGAGTACATCGAAAGCAATCTGGATAAAACAATTGACATATCATTAATCAGCCGGATAGCATGTTGCTCACCATACCATTATCAAAGAATGTTTTCTCTGATTGCTGAAATCACATTGGGAGAATATATCCGAAAACGCAGGCTGACATTGGCAGCTTACGAACTGCAGAACAGCAGGGTCTCTGTAATTGAGACTGCCATGAAGTATGGATATGCTTCTCCCACGACTTTTACCCGGGCCTTTTCCAAATTCCACGGGGTGACGCCCAGACAGGCTAAGAAGGCCGGAGTTTCCTTGAGGGCGTATCCGAAAATTTCATTTGAAATTGCTGTAAACGGGCGGGGGGAATTAAAATACCGCATCGAGAAGAAACAGGGATTTCGGTTTGTCGGAATCAAAGAAACGGTTTATAATGACGGCGTTAATAATTTTATCCGCGTTCCCGAAATGTGGGAAGAAGCGCGTCAAAAAGGAATGATTGAGGATATTTTTAAACTGTCGGACGGAAAGCTCTGGGGCGTGATGGGGGCTTTGGCAGATTATACACAGGATACGGTGGATTATCATATCGCTGCAACCAGCGATGAGGCCATTCCGGAAGGTATGGCAGAGCTGTATGTGGAGGAAGGCTTGTGGGCAGTTTTCTCTTGTTATGGGAGGGAAAATATTCCGGCTTTATGGAAAAGGATTTATGGTGAATGGTTTCCGGGATCCGGATATGAGCATTCCGGCGGCGTGGAGGTTGAGTGGTATTCCGATGGCGATTTAGATGCCGATGATTATCTGACTGAGATCTGGATACCGATCAGGGAGGTAAAAAAGCATGGAACTTTCAAAGGCGATTTTGACAAGGAGGAGTGTACGGAGCTTTCGGCAAGGCAATATTCCGGATGACAAAATAAGGGAGCTGATAAAAGCTGCTGTTTATGCGCCAAGTGCCGGAAACTGTCAGCCGTGGCATTTTTATGTGGTGAAAGACTCCGGGATGAGAAAAAGGGTGTATGAGGAGGCCTGCAGGCAGGAATTTCTGACAGAGGCGCCGATATTGATTATTGTGTGTATTGAACGGAACGAAAGCGCAGACCGTTACGGAGAACGGGGCAATGCTTTGTATCACATCCAAAATACGGCAGCGGCAGTGCAGAATATATTGCTGTCCGCCACGGATATGGGGCTTGGGTCATGCTGGTGCGGTGATTTTGATGAGTCTGGCCTGCAGAAAATATTTCAGATGAACAGTGGGAGGATCCCGGTTGCCATAGTGGCTGTGGGGTATGCGGGATTTGAACCTTCTGTGCCGAAGAGAAGGCCGGTGGATGAGGTGGCGGATTTCATCGGAGAATGGGAGGAGTGCGGAGAGGAAGAAACTTCTGAAACCAGAAAAATAATGCACTGCGACATGGGTGGAACTGTTTTTCGTGATGTGAACCTGTACGGAGTGGAGATAGCGGATGCCAACCTGGCAAACGGGAAAATATTTGACTGTAATCTAAGCAATCTGGAAATATATGATTGCCGCCTTGACGGATTGAAGGTGAATGGGATTGACATAAGCAGCCTGCTGTAATCTGCCGTTTTTTGGCATGCCGGATCAGACCGGACGCTGGTCTGACGAGCAGAAACCGCATCAGGCTGTATATGAGGGCTGGGGTATGCTGATTATGTGAGGATCCTGAGGACGATTTACCGGCGGCTGAAAAAACCACAGACAGCGTGAGCACCGTTCCTGCCAAAAGACAGTAACTCCCAATAGCAATTTTGAAATTGAATTGTACAATAATAAACTGATATTTGCAATATACACCTGCCCGAAGGTGATACAATAGCCATATCGAAGGCGTTCGGCCAACGTCAAAGGAAGCTGATGATATTGTGTTACGGGAAAGGCAGGAGGAAGATGAAGGAAAGCAAAGGTTTCTTAAACGGCGGTCTGTTTGACAGGCACTTTATGGACAGTAAAATCACCACCAGGTCTGTGACAACAAAGGAGTTGATTTTAGGTCACGTGATAGGCCCCCTGGGTCTGATTATGCTCATTAATACGATTGCGTCATTGCTGGAGATCTATATTATGAAGCAGATGTCCGTGGCAGTAGGCGGGGACGTGACGGGGGCGGCCTATAAGAATCTGGGGACACTCTACTATTGGGTGGCATTGGGGACGCGGCTGGCAGCCATGCCCATGGGGCTTGTCACAGGCTATCTGATGCAGCATACCAAATCCCGTCAGGGACGTATGCGCCCCTGGTATCTGATCTTTGGATTTGTGGCGATTTTTACAGGGATTCTCATGTTTCTGAAGCCGGTTGCCAGCTCGGAAAACGGTTACTGGGTCTATTTCTACATAACTTATGTGGTGTATTCGCTGCTGGGCACAGCTTTCTATTATCTGTTCAACAACAATATCGTTTCCCTGACCTCCCGCAATATTGTGGACCGGGAGAAGGTGGCATATGCGCGAAAGCTGAGTTGGACTTTAATTTCCGGCACATTGATTGGCATGGTGATTAACAGTGTGCTGCTTCCTTATGTCATCCAGCCCGACGAAAGCCTCAATTCTTTCTGGGTGCTTATCTGCGGCATGACGGTTCTGGCAGTTCCGCTTTTGCTGACGGAGTATTTTTACACGCGGGAGCGTGTGGTGGAGGATGTGGAAGTGACCACAGGCAATGCAAATGACATCCCGGTGAGGGAACAGTTTAAAGCGCTGTTTCACGACAAGTGCTATGTACTTCTGCTGGTAACCACGACTATCGTTGCCCTGGCGGACAATTTCCGCGGGACCAATGTACAGTATTATTTTGTATCCTACGTACTGGATGGGATTCATGACCCTTCGCTGTTTATGATGTATACGATTCTGACGGGTGTCCCCCTGGGGATAGGCGCCTTTGTGATTTACCCTGTCACAAAGAAGTTCGGCATCCGTAATACCACTCTGGCAGGTTATATCATTGTGGGGCTGGCCAGCCTGCTGGGACTTATTTTCCCTACCAACGTAAGCGTTGCCTATATTGCGGGGTTCCTGAAGCAGGTGGGATATATCCCGGCGGCTTATATGCTGGGGGCTTTGACCGTATCCTGCTTTGACAGTGTGGAACACAGCTCCGGATACCGTCTGGAAGGGCTGATGGCGGTAGGTATTGTGGGAACCCTGCAGCAGGTGCTCTATGCGCCGGTGGCCGGACTGTATGAAAAAATTCTGACGTTGGTGGGCTTCGATGCCAACAGTACCGGTTCCCAGCCTGCCGCGGCGCTGACGGTTCTGGGCATTGCGTTTTACGGAATCGAATTCGTATGCGCCGTTGTGAATGTATGCGTACTTCCGTTTATCGATCTGGAGAAGCGTCTGCCGGGGATCAATGCTGATTTGCTGGAGCGTAAACGGCAGGCGGTACTGGCCAGGGGCGAGGAATGGATCGATCCGGAGGAGCAGGAGCGCCGGGAGAGGGAGTGCCTGGAAAAAGAGGCAGAGGAAAATCTTGTTCGGGATCTGAAAGAACGATGTATCAGAAAGGGCCTGAATTTTGAGGCGGAAAATGACAAATTTCTGAAAAAGAAAGCGGCGAAGGAACGCAGGGCGAAGGAAAAGCAGGGCAGGAAAGCTCAGGAATCCTGAATCACATGATGCTTCCTGCGGTATTTCATAGGTGTCGTATCATAATGCTTTCGGAATAAATTCTGAAAATGGGCCTGGTTGGAAAAGCAGAGATAGCTGCTGATTTCTGCCAGGCTCTTATCGCTGTATTTACCCGGCTGCGTATGAAATTAATGCAGTCGTTGACCTCGGAAGAGATTCCGTGAGGCACCTGATACTCGCCGGTCTTCTGGCACAAATCCATCAGCATTGTATACTGCAGAGCCTGAATGGTATCTATGGCCTGCATTTTCTCGCATTCCTGTATATAGAGATCCATGAGCTGGTAAGCCCTTTCCGAATCCATGCCGCCCGGAATGGTGCCAAGGGCAGTCGCCTTCGCGGCGGTGGAAATGAAGAGATTTTTTGTCTGTCTTAAGGGTGTCTGAGCCAGTTTTCCGTCATAGATACCGGTATCGAGTGACAGGAGGGAAGCCTTAAGGCTTTCCGGGCTTCCCTGCCGTATGGCGGCATATACCTCCTGTTCCAGACGGTAGCTTTTATGGAGCCGTTCCTGCTCCAGATTTTCCGTAATTGCCTCGATATGCTGTTCTTCCAGACGGAAATGATATTCTGATTTCTGCATCATCAACTCTGAAACGGTAATCTGTTTTCCGTTGACACACTGATGAATCAAGACAAGGTGTCTGCAAAACTGCATATGGGAGAGAGGGGGGATGGAGCACAGAGCCTCTGCAATTTCTTCCCTTAGGCTAAGGGGGGAAGCACACTCGTGCATATACCTGCGGATTAATTCGTCATCCGGGGGAAAGGAAAATGCCGGCCCCAGCATGATGTAGTAACCGGTAGCCTCCACCAGGACTGCACCGTATACAATGTCGGGATCCTGGGCGCGAAATTCGGGATTGTATTTACTGGGGTAAATTCCGATTGGATTTGCGGCAGGTATGCCCAGCAGGTCCCCCAGCGAGGAATACAGTACCCCGTCGTCATTGACGAGATTCAGCGGAAGATTCGTGACAGCATAGTAGTTTTTACAGAAAGCAATATAATCCATGACCAGGCATTTCAGGGGAGCCCGATACCATATCGTGATACACAATCCGCAACATATTCAGGGGGGGCATCCGGAAATAACGGCAGACGGTATCCCGCTTGACGGGAATCTGCTTCCGGACTATCGGGACGGGAATCTGCATGAAATCAGGGTGCTTTTGCGGGAAGGCCCTTGTCCGGGGCAAGGTTCCTGACGGCTATATCGGCAGATAAATCATAAAACAGCGGAAAAGGAGAGAAGGCAGATGAAACGGAATATTCAGATACAGAAAGCAGAACCGAATACAGGAATCTTAAATTATTCTCATTTACTGGACGCGCCGGCGGGAAAGCACGGTTTTGTGCAGGTGAGGAAAGGACATTTCTATTTTGAGGACGGTACCAGGGCCAGGTTTCTGGGGTTCAATGTAGCCGCCAGATCGAATACGCCGGATCATGAGACGGCAGAAAAAATGGCAGAGCGTTTTGCCGGCATGGGTGTCAATGTGATACGGCTCCATGCGGCGGATGCACCGATTGGGGAGGAGCCCGGGAGCTGGAGCAGCTGCAGGGAAGCACCGCTTTTGGATTATGAAAAGGGCAATGGGCGCAGTTTCCATACGGAAGGGCTGGACCGCTTTGACTTTTTTTGCGCGAAGCTGAAGGAAAAGGGAATTTATCTGCATATCGATCTGATTGTGGCAAGGGATTTCAGGGAGGGGGACGGCCTGGATTATCCGGGGAATCCCGGCTCCTGCCTGAAGCGCTATCCCATGTATAACGAGCGGATGACAGAGCTGCAGCAGGAGTACGCCAGGATGCTTCTGACCCATGTCAATCCCTATACGGGACTGGCATTAATTGACGATCCGGCGGTGATGACCATCCAGATTAACAATGAAGAGTCGGCTATCAAGGGAACGGTTAAGGTGGAAGCGTCAGAGGATGTGCGTCCCTATGAGGAAGAGGTGCGCAGGCGCTTCAACCATTATCTGCTGATGAAATACCATACCAGGCAGCGGCTGAAAGAGGCGTGGACCTTTGACGGTGTATGTGCCCTGGGGGAAGATGAGGATCCCGGACAGGGGACAGTCAGAGGCGTAGACGGCGGCTTTTACCAGCCGGTAAATGAACCCCAGGGAGCGTGGGATGCTCCCTGCGGCCCGGCCCGTTATGGGGACTTTATGGAGTTCGGCATTTATATGAATCGCCGGTTCTATCAGAGAATGAAAGACTTCCTGCACTCTTTGGGGGCGAAGGTTCCCATCGTATGCAGCAATCTGCTGGCAGGGGCGGCGGATGTGTACGGCCACACGGACGGGGACCTGATGGAGAATAACAGTTACTTTAACCACCCGATTCTGCCGCTGCAGGACAAGAATACTTATCTGCTGGCAGGTCCCATGGAATATGTGTCAACCAACCCCCTGACCATGCAGAAGGGAATCGGTTCCCTGGGAACCACCCTGTTGAGCCTGGCGTCCGTGGCTATCGTGGAGGGAAAGCCCTTTCTGCTCAGCGAGTGGAACGAATACGGGGAACATCCCTTTCATTCCACGGCCTTTGCCCATACCATGGCCTATGCCTGCCTGAACGACTGGGACGGGTTGATCCTCTACAACCATCATACCTCAGAGAAATGGGATGACCAGCCGGGGGATGAAATATTAAACGTATTTGACGTATACAACGATCCGGCGGTAATCTGCCAGTGGGGATTTTTGGCGACGGTCTTTTTAAAGGGCCTCATCGCGCCCTCCAAACATCGGGTGGATGTGGTCTATACGCAAAATGATTTAAAAACACTGCCCAATTTCCATGCCATGCCCATGACCTTCCTGCCTTATGTGACTGCCCTGCGCAATGTATTTTTGGACGGCGGGGAGGCTTATGGGGGGGATGCCGACGCGGCGGTAAACGCGGGCTTCTTAAATGGGGCGGATCTGTCTGAGGCGTCACACGGAGTTTATTATGCCTGGTCCCCTTATCGGGATGTCATGAGGCGGTATCCGGAAAGAAACCGCCTGGAGCGGGCAGCCCGGGGGACGAGGCTGCTGGAGCCGGGGGTACATCTGGGGGAAAGGGCGCTGGTATTTGACGAGATCGGGAAAATTGCGGAAGGCGGCGATTACCGCAGATTTGCAGCCCTGCTGGATCAGGCCATGAAGGAATGGGGTGTCTGGCCGGAGGGCGCAGGCTATGTGGAGGGCAGGCTGATTTCCGATACCGGGGAGCTTGTCTTCGATCCCGAACACAGCAGATTTTGGATCAACACACCGTACTGCGCTTATTTCAGCGGAGCGCCCGAGGAGAGGATAGTGCTTTCCGACAGGATTGAGGTGCATTCCGAAAATGAGCGTATTACCCTTGCCTTACTTCCCGTGGACAATGCCCTGCTTCCGCCGGAGGACGGGAAGGCGGCCGGCGGGAAACCGACTGAGGGGAAACTGGCTGATGCAAAGGAATATGTGCTCACTGCCATGGGCACCTCCGGCATGGATGAGACCGTATATCAGCCCGGCCCGGAAATGATGGGATTTGCCTTTACTTCGGTGGTATTCCGCGGCAAGCTGTATGTGGAAACCCTGGAAGGAACCATTCGTGTCAGGGCAGAGGCGGCTTTGCTTTCAATTCTGGATCCCACGGGGCGTGTACTGGCAGAGACGGAGGGTGAGAAAGTCGGAGACAGTGTCTGTTTCCGGCTGGACGGCCAGGTGCCGGGGGTACAGTATCATCTGAAAATGAATGACCGGGCAGGGGAATGAAACAGGCCGGGAAAGAAATGGAGGCAGAAATGAAAATATATGATTTCAGGACAGAACATCTTGTAAACCCTGCGGGATTGGCCATAAAGAATCCACGGTTTTCCTGGAAGATTTCTTCCACGGAGAAAAATGTCATTCAGACAGGGTATCGGCTGCGGGTATTATGCGAAGAGAAAACGGTGTGGGACAGCGGTCGGGTTGAGAGCAGCCAGTCCGTCCTTGTGCCTTACGGCGGGGAAGATTTGCAGGAGGAGAAGCCCTACAGAGTCTTGGCTTCCGTGGAGGATAATCATGGGAACCGGGCGGAAACGGAGGCGTTTTTTCACACCGGGATCTGGAATACCGGGAGCTTCTCCGCGGAGATGATTACTCATGATTTTCCGGAGGAAGAGACAGCCTGCCCTGTCTTTTACAGGGATTTTACCGTTGAAAAGGAGGTGGCAGGGGCATATCTTTATGCGACAGCCCACGGGGTGTACGAGGTGTATCTGAACGGGGAGCGCATTGGGGACGCATACATGGCTCCCGGCTGGACCAGCTACCATAAGCGCCTGCAGTATCAGTATTATGATGTCACGGCGCAGATGGCAGGGGGAAAAGGGCAGGCAGCCGAAGAAGCCGGGCAGGCAGACAGCCACGGATATTCGGCAGCCAGCAGAGAGAATCCCCAGGCGACCGGGAAGAACCGGCTGGAGCTGTGGGTGGGCAACGGCTGGTATAAGGGGATTTTAAGCTATGACTGCAGGCCGAACCGCTATGGAGACCGGGTGGAGGTATTTGCGGAATTACATATCTGTTATAAAGACGGCACCAGGGCCATAGTGGCCACGGACGAGAGCTGGAAGGTCAGGACAGGACAAATCCGCTGCAGTGAAATATATATGGGAGAGACCCAGGATACCTGGAAGCCGGAAATCCGGGAGGGGAGGGTAAGTAAGGTTCCCTTTGACAGAAACGTACTGGTTCCCCTGGAGAATGAGCCTGTGCGGGTAACTGAGCGGCTTTCCCCAAAGAAGGTGTGGAAGGGCCCGGACGGGAACTGGCTGGCAGATTTCGGACAGAACCTTACCGGGCTGGTGGAGCTCACCATCCAGGGAGAGCCGGGGCAGGAAATCCGGATCCGCCATGCAGAGCTGCTGGACCGGGAGGGCAGGTTCTATCCGGATACCCTGCGGACGGCCAGCTCCCATGACTGCTATGTACTGAATGGAGAGCCGCAGATTCTGATGCCCCATTTTACGTTTCACGGGTTTCGCTATATCGCCGTGGACGGGATTGCGGAGCCGAAGCCGGAAATGTTTACCGCCTGCGTCATGCACTCGGATATGCCAAAGACGGGGAGCTTTACCTGCTCCAATGAAGCGGTGAACCGGCTGCAGGAAAATATCGCCTGGAGCATGCGGGACAACTTCTTTGACATTCCCAGTGACTGCCCCCAGAGGGACGAGCGGCTGGGATGGACGGGGGATGCGCAGGTATTTGCAAAGACTGCCGTATTCAACCGGAACACGGCATTGTTTTTCCGGAAGTGGATGCGGGATGTGGCGGCGGAATCTTCCCTGGAGGAAGGGGTGCCCCATGTGGTGCCGGATATTCAGGGGACCAAAAGCTCCGCCGCCTGGAGCGATGCTGCCGTTATGATTCCCTGGACGGTGTACCAGGCATACGGGGATGTGCGGATTCTGGAGGATTCCTGGAAGTGCATGCACGAGTGGATTGATTATATCCGGGCCAGGGCCGCCCGGGTATTGGGAAAGACGGCGGAGGAAGAAAGGTACAGGACGCTGTATAACAGTACACTGGAATCTTTCCGCAAGGAGTATTATACTGTAAGGGGAAGGATTGTCAGCGAGACCCAGACGGCCTGCGCCCTGTCACTTTGCCTGAACCTTGCCCGGGAGGCGGACCGGGAGACGATCCTGAAGACATTGGTTACAAACATTGAGAACCATAAAAATCATCTGACTACGGGCTTTGTGGGAACGCCCTGGCTGTGCCATGCCCTGTCGGAAAACGGGGCCCATGAGGCGGCCGTCACCTTGTTTATGAAAGAGGACTGTCCCTCCTGGCTGTATGAGGTGAAGATGGGTGCCACGACTATGTGGGAGAACTGGAACGGTATTCTGCCTGACGGTACCATGCTGCATCCGGGACTGAATTCCATGAACCATTATGCCTACGGTTCCATCGGTGACTGGATATACCGTAAGATCGGCGGAATCAATCAACTGGAGCCGGGCTATCACAGGTTTTACGTCAGGCCCATGCTTGTGCGGGGAATCGAAGAATCCAGAACAAGCCTGGAAAGTCCTTATGGGGAAATCGTGTCCGAGGTCAGCTGCCGGGACGGGAGGATTGCAGTCAGGATCAAGGTTCCTGCCAATACAACGGCAGTGATCTGCCTGCCGGAGCGGGAGGACAGGGTAGAGGTCGGCTCCGGGGAATATGTCTGTGAATATGAGACGGAAACCAGCCTCAAGGAATGGAAATATACGTTTGACAGTACGCTGGGTGAAATCCTGGATGAACCGGAGGGCAGGCGGCTGATGGAGGAGATGGCGCCGGAGCTGATGGCCAATCCCATGATCGAGTATGCCCGAAGGATGACCCTTGCGGAGGGCATCAGCTCGGCTCCGGAAATCCGGGCCGTGTACGAGGCAGTCCTGAAAGCGCTGAATGCCTGAACCCTGTGTTGTAAACAGCACAGGGGCATTTTCCACGGGAGAACCTGTCCCCTTTGTACAGGCATTTCCCGTGCAGATTTGAGCCGCGGCAAAGCCGCGGCATGGAGGTTAGTATGAATCATCGTATTTTGGCTGAAAACCTGGCGGCCCAGTCCATGGTGCTGCTGAAAAATGAAGGGAAGCTGCTTCCGTTTTCCCAGGGGCAGAAGGCGGCCTTTTTCGGAAGGGCACAGCTTCGGCTGATCTTCTCGGGAAACGGTTCCGGTGCGGTGCGCATGGAGGAAGTAAAAGGTATACTTGAAGAATGTGAGGCACGGGGGATTCGGGCGGAAGAGGGGCTGAAGGCCTTTTATCGGGAGCAGGCCGCGCTGGAAGCCGGAAGCCGGAGGGAGGAACCGGACTGGTCGAACCCTGCGGAGCTTGTGAACAGCGGGCTCATGTATGAAATTTTCGGGAGATACCATGAGCCGACGGCGGAAGCGGATATTTCTGAGGCACAGGTTGCAAAAGCAAGGAGCTGTACCGATACGGCGGTGCTGGTGCTGGGAAGGGATTCCGGCGGGGAAGAATGCGACAGGCATTTGGAGGGAGACTACGGGCTTACAGACTCTGAGCAGAGACTGGTTGACAGGGTATGCAGGGCATTTCCCAGGGTGGTATTGATCCTGAATGTCAACGGGATGGTGGATTTGTCCTGGAGCCTGCAGTATCCCGGGGTGAAAAGCATTCTTTTTGCGGGAATACCCGGACAGGAGGGCGCTGCGGCTATAGCGGATATTCTCACCGGCAGGGTGAACCCGTCGGGAAAGCTGGCTTTTACCATAGCGGAGAAATATACGGATTACCCGTCGGCGGAACATTTTTCCTGGGATAAGGAGCATCCTGAACAATTGCTGACTTATGAAAGCTACGGTCTGGATGCCCGGGAGAACGGCAGCGTGGGATTTGAAAAAAGTCCGGTGACGGTTTACCTGGAGGACATTTATGCAGGCTACCGCTATTTTGACAGTTTTGGAGTGGAACCGTTGTTCCCTTTCGGGTACGGGCTTTCTTATACGGAATTTCGGATTACCTTGAAGGAGGTTACAAAGAAACCGGGCGGTGCGGAGATTGCCGTGACGATAGCCAATACGGGCCCGGCGGCAGGCAGGGAGGTGGTTCAGCTTTATCTGTCTGCAGAGGGAACCGGCCAGGAGCGGGCTGTCCGGGAATTAAAGGGCTTTGAAAAGACAGGATATTTAGAGCCGGGAGAGGGGGAAACCCTGAAGATATGGGTGGACTGGAAGGAGCTTGCGGTTTATGAAGAAGAGCGGGCGGCTTACATAATCGGGCCGGGAACTTATCGCTTCCTGGTGGGGAATTCGTCCAGGAATACGTTCTGCGCGGCGGAAGTGACTGCAGAGCAGGAAATAACGGTGAGGCATTGCGGGAATCGTCTGAGGCCTGCTTCCTGCAATGAGGGGAAGCTATCCTTCCTGAGCAGAGGCTGCGGGCAGCAGAATGGAGAATCCTGTGAATGCAGGATTTTGCTGGAGCCGGAGGATCTGGCTGAGGTATTGCGGGAAAATATGGTTATGAAGGCACCCGCGGAGCAGGGGGCTGTTACCAAATCCATGTCTGTGGAGCAGCTTGCGGCGCTCTGCGTGGGTTATGGACCGGGTGTTCCCTTTTCTGCCTTTGGGGACGGTAAGGATCCGGCAACGATCTGCGATAAAAACGGTATTCCCCTTACAAGGAATGACCATCCCACAGGCTTTCAGGGTTATGTTTCTCCTGCCGTTCCCGATTTGGAAATTCATTCGGTCTTTTATAAGGACGGGCCGGCGGGAATCGGGGAGACGGCATGGCCGACGGAGATGCTGATCGCCTGTGCATTTGACAGAAGGCTGTGGTATGCGTTTGGAGATGCGGTGGGAAGGGAATGTGAGAAGCAGCAGGTGGATGTCTGGCTGGCGCCGGCGGTAAATCTGCACCGGCATCCGCTGGGGGGCAGGAATTTTGAGTACTTTTCGGAGGATCCGTATCTGACAGGGGCCTGTGCCTGTGCCGTGGCAAGAGGGGTACAGGAAAATCATTCGGTGCTCGTGTGCCCGAAGCATTTTGCCTTGAATGAACAGGAGACTTTTCGGCGGGGAAATGCCGGAAAGAATTATGATGCAGCGGATTCCATAGTCAGGGAACGGGCCGCGAGAGAGTTATATCTGAAGCCCTTTGAGATGCTGGTGAAGGAAGCGGAGATTTCCTGTATCATGACTTCCTTTAACAAGATCAACGGGGTATTTGCAGGAGGGAACAGAGATCTCTGTACGCATATTCTGCGAGAGGAATGGGGGTATCAGGGAGCCGTTATCACTGACTGGGGAGATATGGATGTGGTGGTGGACGGCGGAGATGCGGTCGCCGCGGGAAATGATATTGTAATGCCCGGCGGACCGCCGGTGATTGCTCAGATTTTAAAGGCACACCGGGAGGGAAGGGTGAAACGGGAGGTATTGGAGGCTGCAGTGGGACGTCTGCTTGCTGTGGCGGACAGGGCAAGGAAGACGCGGATTCCTCAGATCAGGGAGGACAGAGGGATTCGGAAACGATATTGATACAGGGGATACCGTATTGTGACAAGGAGGGAACCAGGGTGGAAAAAATCATATATCAGAAAAGCGTGGAGCAGTGGTGCGTGTTGGAAGTATCCTGTAAAGGGCCGGACACAGGCAATCCGTATCAGGAGCATTGGCTGAAGGGGAGCTTTTGCGGGGAGCATGAGGAGGTAGAGGCAAACGGGTTTTATGACGGGGACGGCTGGTATCGCGTCCGGTTTATGCCGTCTTTCAGCGGGGAATATTGCTTTCGGCTTGCGGCTGATTTTATGGAGGAATGCGGGGGCCGCTTTATGGTAACACCTGCCTGTGGGGAGAACCACGGGCCAGTCCGGGTTGCAAACAGGTATCATTTTGCATATGAGGACGGGACGCCTTATTATTCTGTGGGAACGACCTGCTATGTATGGGAACTGCAGGATGACAGGCGGATTCAGGATACCTTGGACAGTCTACAGGAAGCGGGATTTAACAAAATCAGATTCTGTATTTTTCCCAAACACTATGATTACAACCTGGGTGAGCCGCGTTCCTATCCCTATGAGGGAACCCCTATGGATTCCCGGGTATTGACAAAGGATAATTTCAATCAGTATACAGGAAAGAAGGAAGGGAACCACTGGGATTTTTTCCGTTTCCATCCTCAGCATTTCCGGCATATCGAGAAGTGCATTCTGGAACTGCAGAAGCTTGGCATTGAAGCGGATCTGATTATGATGCACCCGTATGACAGGTGGGGATTTTCCGATATGGGAGAGGAAGCGGACGATTTCTACTGGAAATATGCAGTGGCCAGGCTGGCGGCCTTCCGCAATGTCTGGTGGTCTCTGGCCAATGAATACGATCTGATGAAGGCGAAAACAGAATATGACTGGGAGCGCTATGCCCGTATCCTTTGCACGGCGGATCCCTATCACCATCTTCGTTCGATCCATAACTGCTTTCCCTTTTACGATTACAACAGGCCATGGATTACCCACTGCAGCATTCAGAGGCAGGATGTTTACCGCACGGCAGAGAATGTGAATGAGTGGCGCATTCGTTTTCAAAAGCCTGTGGTGCTGGATGAAATTGCCTACGAAGGGAATATCCAGCACGGCTGGGGAAATATCAGCGCCCGGGAAATGGTCAGGCGATTCTGGGAAGCTGCCTGCCGGGGAGGATATGCCGGCCATGGCGAGACCTATATGGATCCGGAGGATATTTTATGGTGGTCTCACGGCGGGAAGCTGCATGGGGAGAGCTGGAAACGGCTTTCTTTTCTGAAGGAAATCCTTACGGAAACACCGGGAATCGGGCTGAAACCCTGTGAGCGGAGCAGCTTTGACGAGGTTTGCGCAGTGCCGGAAAGCCCGGTTCATGCAGGAACTTATTATCTGTATTATTACAGTTTCATGCGCCCTTCGTTCAGGGATTTCTATTTTGATGACGAGACGGAATATGAGGCTGCGGTTATTGACACATGGAATATGGAAAAGAAACCCGCGGGAAGGCATCATGGGAAATTCCGGATAGCACTGCCCGGGCGGGAGTATATGGCGGTTCAGATCAAAAGGGTGGAGGAAGCAGGACATGAGTAAAAGGTATATGGATCCGGATCTGGCAGCCCGGGAACGGGCGCTGGAGCTGCTGGAGGAGCTGAGCCTGGAGGAAAAGATGGCGCAGGTAAGCAGCATCTTTCCCTTTGGGGAAGCCTATCTGGATTATGATAAAACAGCGGCGGATACCCCATACGGAATCGGCCATGTGAGCACGCTGGAGATGCGCAGGGTGGAGACGCTGGAGGAAGTGGCGGCCTGGCAGCGCAGGGTGCAGGAAATCGTGATGGCAAACAGCCCCCACGGGATACCGGCCATGTTTCATATGGAAGGACTCTGCGGGGCATTCATTCAGGAAAGCACCAGCTTTCCTTCGGGGATTGCCAGAGGCTCCGGCTGGGATCCGGAACTGGAGGAGCAGATTACAAAGGTGGTGGGGGAGCAGGAGAGTGCCTGCGGGTTTACCCATGTGCTTGCACCGGTGCTGGATATTTCCAGGGATTCCAGGATGGGGCGGCAGGGGGAGACTTACGGGGAAGATCCTGCCCTGGCATCCGCTTTGGGGGCCGCCTATGTGAGAGGGCTGCAGAGCGTGGAATGCGACGGCAGGCGTCCGGAAAGCGTGGCAAAGCATTTCCTGGCATTTCACAATTCCCAGGGCGGGATTCACGGCACCCACAGCGATACGCCGCCCAGGCTGCTGGAGGAATTATACGGGAAGCCGTTCCAGGCGGCTATTGCGGAATCCGGGCTTAAGGGGATCATGCCCTGTTACTGCTCCATTGACGGGGAGCCGGTTTCCGTGTCGAGACAGCTTCTCACCGGGCTGCTGCGGGAAAAGATGGGATTCCAGGGGATCTGTGTCAGCGACTACAGCGGGATAGGGAATGCCCATGAAGTACAGCATATCGGGGAGACCATGGCGGAGGCGGGGCTGCTTGCCATGGAGGCAGGCATGGATATGGAACTGCCGGGCGTCTGCGGCTTTGGAGAAGAGCTGAAGAGTATGTTTGCGTCGGGAAAAGCGGATATGGAGATTCTGAACCGGGCTGTACTGCGTGTGCTGGAGACGAAGTTCAGAATGGGACTGTTTGAGCATCCCTTTGCCCTCCAGGATGAGGGGCTGCAGGAGGTATTTGACAGGAAAGAGGGAAAAGAACTGAGCCTGCGGTCTGCCAGGGAGTCTTTGGTATTGTTGAAAAATAATGGGGTGCTGCCCCTTCGGCGGGGGAATATTGCCCTCATCGGCCCCCACGGGAACAGTCCCAGGAAATTTTTCGGGGGCTATACCCATATGTGCATGATGGAGTCCGTCTATGCGGTGGCGAATTCCATTGCCGGAATAAACGGAACGGTCCAGATTGCGGGAGAAGATGTGGAGCGGATTCCCGGAACCGGTATCCAGTCCGATGAGACGGAAACCTTTGAAGGGATACTGCGTCGTCAGAAGCCGGGATGCGGGAGCCTTCTGGAAGAATTAAGAAGGAGGATGCCGGATACGGAAATTCTGTATGCTTATGGATATCCGATTGCGGGAACCGACGAGAGCGGCTTTGAAGAAGCCCTTCAGGCGGTGCGGGAGGCTGATCTGGTGATCCTGACTCTGGGAGGGAAACACGGAACCTGTTCCATGGCTTCCATGGGGGAAGGGGTGGATGCCAGCAATATCAATCTGCCCCAGTGTCAGGAGGCATTTATGCGAAAGGCTTCCGCTTATGGAAAACCGATGATTGGTATTCATTTCAACGGAAGGCCCATCTCCAGTGATACGGCAGACGAGACCCTGGATGCCATTCTGGAAGCATGGAATCCGGCGGAAACAGGGGCCCGGGCTATTGCGGATGTGCTTTTAGGAGAATATAACCCCAGTGGCAGACTGCCGGTATCTGTGGCATATCATGCGGGACAGATTCCTGTTTATTATAACCATCCCTGCGGGTCTGCCTGGCATCAGGGAGCCAGTATCGGCTTTGTCAACTATGTGGATTTGCCCCATAAGCCTCGCTATTGTTTCGGATACGGTATGTCCTACACTACGTTTGCCTATGAAAATCTGCAGATTGAGAGGAAGGAAATCAGGGCGGAGGAAAAGGCCGTAATTCATATGGAGGTCGTGAATACCGGGAAAGCCGAAGGCACGGAAATCGTACAGTTATACTTTTCCGACAGGTATGCCAGTATGACCCGGCCGGTAAAGGAGCTGGCGGGGGTTGCGAGGGTTTCGCTGCAGCCGGGGGAGAGAAAGCGGGTGACATTCATAGCCGCAGCAAGCCAGATGGCTTTCCTGGACAGGGATATGCGCTGGAAGATAGAAAAGGGTGTGACGGATGTGGAAGTGGGAAGCTCCTCGGAGGATATACGGCTGCGGGGAGAATTCAGGGTGCAGAATGACGCATGGATTGCAGGAAAGGAAAGGGAATTTTATGCGCAGGCCATTTGCCGCCCTCTGATAAGCCGGGTTTAATGAGCTTTTGGGAATTTTTGAATGATTACATCTTTATATAGTACTTACTAACATCATTTGTCCTAATTTGCAAGTACTTTTTCAAAAAATTCTAAAATTCTTTTTTCCTGAATCCTGTATTTCCGGGATTTCGCTGACAGCGAATTTTCAGAGAATGAGTTTGACAATTTGAGACTGGTTTCTATAAACCTACATGAAACGAGTTTAGCAGGGTCGTTCATGGAAAGTTACAGTATTTACAATATTTCAAAGGGAGAAAGGAAGAAAGCAAAAATGAAAGGGAAAAAGTTTTTGGCATTTGCGTTAGCTACGGCTATGCTGGCTGGCGGTGCACTTTCCGTATCTGCTGCAGGTGTTTCCGATGTATTCAACGGAAATTACTATGCAGGAAAGTATGCCGATTTAAAAGCTAACGTCGGAACTGACGAAGCGGCGCTTTTGAATCATGCCGTGACCAACGGCGCCAAGGAGGGACGTGTAATCAGCCCCATCCTTGATGTGGCGGCATACCGCAAGGCATACGCAGACCTGGACGCCGCATTCGGTGATGACTGGAATGCGTACGTTGACCATTATCTTACCTATGGTATCAAGGAAAAGAGAGTCGCAGGCGTCCTGTTTGACCTGGTTGATTACGCAAATAAGAACGCTGACGTGAAGGCTGCTTACGGGGATGACTATGCGGCTATTGCCAAGCATTACGTAACCTTCGGTATCAATGAAGGCAGGCCCGGCGGCACTATTGTGAAGGAGGCTTCCAAGCCTGCGGCAAGCGCCCCCTCAAACAACACACCGGCACAGACACCCGGAGATACACAGAAGCCTCAGGAGCCGGTATATCCCCAGGGCGATCCTACCCTGGCACAGCATAAGCATGCTCATGAGGATTTCGACTGGTCAGTAATCTTTAATGAATTCAAACTGAATAACGGAGAAGTAGCGTCATGGCCGGATTGGTTCATTGGAAATGTGAAGACACCTACTTGTACCGAGGACGGTTATGTGGAGTGGAGATGCAGCGATCCGGTATACAGGGAGTACAAGGATAAGGACGGCAAGATATATAAAACGGAAGTAATAGGTACATGTGATAAGGTGATGCGTGTGGTATGGCCTAAGAGTCATAAGATTATGTATACTTCAAACAATGTGTTCCTTCTTGCTCCGACTTGTCAAAAGGAGGGCACGGCAAAATATACATGTACTTCCTGCGGCCTGCAGATCTCAGAAACCCTGCCCAAGGTGAATCACCAGGTAGAATTTGACAAAACCGTTGCTCCTACAGGCTGCGGAAAAGATCAGTATGGATATGACCTGTGGAAATGTATTTTTGGCTGCGGATATACCGAGGAGAAAGAAATTAAGAAAGTGGAGCATCAGATTGCAACCTATGATATTGACGTTGTAGAGTCTACCTGTACGGTGGCAGGCCACGCAACGGGAATATGCTCCAAGTGCGGTGAAAGGGAGACCAAACTGCTTGCTCTGAAGGATCATAATTACTGGAAGCTTGACGCAGAGGGTAAGCCTATGGTAGGCACAGACAATGAAGTAACCCGTTATGTAGATACTTACAAAGAAGATGATCCGGAAGGCTTGGGTAAGGAGACCCGCTGCCATAAAGAGGTAAAACTGGTTGTATGTACGGCATGCGGCCGTATCGACCAGGTGGATGATTCTGCAGCTTCCGTACCCTGTGAAGACGCTGACAAGAATGGCTGGTGTGATTTCTGCAATCATAAGATGGACAGAAATCATACAAATCAGGTTATGCCGTATGTTGTAGGCGGCGTACTCAGTGATAAGGTAGGTCAATAAACTCTATTTGTTATAACCCTGCTATCGTTTGATAAAAAATATCCCAAGGCGGAGCGGAAGCTCTGCCGCGGGGTATTTTTTATCCCGGAAAGAATCAAACAGGAGGAATCAGAGTATGAACACCCGGGACCTGAAGCTGGCAGTCGGTGAAAGAGTCCGCAATTACAGGGTATCCAACAAATATACCCAGGCGGATTTTGCGGAAAAAATAGATATATCCATTAATTTTTTATCTGAAATTGAAAACGGCAAGAAGGGGATGTCGCAGGAAACTCTCTACAAGCTCTGTGAACAGTTTGATTTGTCTGCGGATTACATCCTTTTCGGGAAAAACGACTCCGATGCTTCCGGGCATTCACAGGCCCTGGATCATGCCGAGCTGAAGACCCTGACGGATTTCCTGGTTTCCATGCGCGGCGTTTTTGCATCTGAGCCATAGTGACCGGGCTCCCTTTCTCGCAGGTAAGCGGTTTTGGTTCTACTTGACACAATTGCGATAAGAAATTGAAATAGTAGTAAAATAATTATCGGATAGCATAAATATCAGACAAATTAATTAAATGATCGAAAATTGAAAGCTTTAATTGATATAAGAGTCAAACTGTGCTACAATTAACATGGATGTGTTTTTTGAATTTTTTTCCCTTTGTGTTTACGGATACAGCCGGGATTTCATTTTTACAGAAATCCATACCTATCAATGGGTTTTAAATAGATCACAACAAAGGAACAAGACATTTTATGGAGGGGAAAGATGGGGAAAACAAGTGAAAAAACGAGTGCAGGGAGACGGGGGCTTAAGACAAAGATTGTGAGTCTGAGCTGTCTGATTTGTGTCAGTGTGGCGGCAGTGATTGGCGTATTCAGTGTGGTCAATATGAACAAGGCCATTTTCAGCATTACGCAGAACGAGCTGATTGTGCTGGCGGAGCAGGTGTCCGGCAGGGTAAGGGCGTCGCTGGGTGAGGATTTCTCATTTCTGCAGGCGCTTGCGACGGATGAACGGATTTATACTATGGGGCAGGACGAGATCGAACAGAAGAAATATCTGTTATCCCTTGCCGAAAAGCGAGGTGTCGGCGATATTGGCGTGGCGGATAAATCCGGCAGGACGCTCACGGCAGATTTATCCACCTATGCGGATGTGTCAAAGCGAGCCTATTTTACAAATGCCCTGGAGGGCAAAAATTATGTTTCCGACCCTTTGGAGGATTCCACAAAGCCCGGCGTCATGATTCTGATGATTTCCGTGCCCCTTTATGATGAGAGCGGGCAGATTGTGGGCGTTTTATATATGAAAAAGGACGGCGTGGCACTTTCTGATATTACCGATCAGGTATCTTTTGGAGAGACGGGAAGCGCTTTCATGATTAACGCGGAGGGAACGAACATCGCGCACCCCATCAGGGAGAAGGTCGTCCAACAGGAAAATGCGCTCAAGCTGGTGGCGGAGAACCCGCTCCTGCAGGAACTGGTAGACATGATCCGGCAGGCGCTGCAGGGAGGAAGCGGCTATGCGGAATACAGCTATGAGGGCGTGGAAAAGTGTGTGGGTTATGCGGAGCTGCCGGAATATAACTGGCATGTAGTGGTCAGTGCCAGCTACGACGAGCTGTATGGAGGCGTCAGGCAGTTGATTGGCAATATTGTGATGATCTGTATTCTGGCCATTGTTTTGTTTGCCGTTATTACCTATTTTGTTGCCGGCAGAATCGTGCGGCCGATTCTTGCGGTCAGGGACGAGCTGGCGTATATTGCGCAGGGGAGCTTTATCCACCCGATACCGGAGAAGCTGCTTAAGGCAAAGGACGAGTCAGGGGAATTGGCAAATGGGCTGGAGCGGATGCAGAGGGAGCTGCGTGATACCATTTCGGCAGTAAAAGAAAGCTCAGGCGGTGTCTCAAATTATGCGGATAAACAGAGGAGTGAGATGGGAAGCCTGATGTCGGATCTGGAAAGCGTATCGGCGACGGTGCAGGAGCTGGCGGCTTCATCGGAGGAAACGGCGGCGACGGTGGAGCAAATATCCACTGTTGCGGCGGAAGCGCAGGAGAGCCTGGAGAATGTTGCCAGGCTTGCGGGGGATGGCAGTGAGACCTCCCAGGAGATTAAGCAGAGGGCCCATGAGCTGGAGAGGGCAACCATACGCTCAAAGGAAAATGCAATCGGTATTTATCAGCAGTCCATGACGACGCTGCAGCGGGCGATTGCGGATGCGGCAAAGATTGAGGAGATAAAGAAACTGTCGGATACGATTCTTTCCATTACCTCGCAGACGAATCTGCTGTCGCTGAACGCGAGTATCGAGGCGGCGAGAGCAGGAGAGTTTGGCAAGGGCTTTGCCGTGGTGGCGAGTGAAATCGGTCATCTGGCGGAAGATTCCAAAGCTTCGGCCAGCCAGATCCAGATGATAACAGGGGAAGTGGTACATAGTGTTGAAAATCTGAGCAAATGTGCCCAGGACATTCTGGAGTTTATTGAAGGAACCGTCATGCAGGATTATGAGAATATGACCCGCACCAGCAGGCAGTATAATGCCGATGCGGACAGTATCAGCACCATAGTAACAGGCTTTGACGAATCGGCGGAGAAGGTGCTGGGCACCATCAAATATATTGTGTCCGCGATTAATGATGTGGCCACTGCGACAGAGGAATCCGCCACGGGCATTACCTTGATTGCCCAGAGCAGTGCGGAGATTACGTCAAAGGCCAGTGAGGTTGTCAGCCTGGCGAAAGAGACGGGAGAGAAGGTTGCCGGATTGTCGGGGAAGGTGTCTCTTTTTGAGGTGTAATGGGAATGCAAGGTGCCTTCGTGCACACAGGGACAAAGAGCTTATGTATTTGTGAAGAATTGAAACGGGGCGGGTGCTTTCAGGGCATTCCGCCCTGTTTTGATATTGGGCGCGGAAAATATTTCTGCTTTTTTTAAACTTTTTAACAAGGTTCTCCGTCTATTATACAAACGGTACTTTTCACCGGCCGGGAGGAATGCCGTTGATTTTACAGACCAATAGAAACAGGCAGAAAGGAACATCGATGTGACGAAACAGGAAATTCTGACACAGTACCTTATTGAGAATCAAGCCGGGTTTTACCGGCTGGCCTACAGTATTTTGAAAAACACTGACGAGGCTTTGGACGCTGTACAGACGGCTGTCTGCCGTGCCCTGGAGCGGCAGGGCAGCCTCCGGGATACCGGTGCGGTCCGCACCTGGTTTTACCGTATCCTGCTGAATACCTGCAACGATGCTTTTCGCCAGCGGGCGAGGATGGTTCCGCTGCCGGAGGATCTGGAGCTTTCCCGGGAGGATCCGGAGCCTGCCGACGATACATTGGTCCGGCGGATAGAAGCGTTGCCGCCGGAAATGGGGACGGTTATCAGGTTACGGTTTTATGAGGAGCTGACCCTGAAAGAGATCAGCCAGATCACAGGGCAGAATCTGAGTACAGTAAAAAGCCGCCTGTATGCCGGCTTGAAGAAATTGCGCATTCAAATGGAAGGAGCTGAAGTGATATGAACGAATTGAAACAGGCTAAGGAAATATATGACGGTACGGCCATTCCCCCGGAGCTGTCAGGCCGGGTTCTGGCGGGGATTCGGGACGGTAAGGTCCATTACCGGAACCGCCGCGGCCGAATGATCCATCGGTGGACGGCCATTGCCGCCGGCTTCTGCGTGATGCTGGCAGGACTGAACCTGTCGCCTGCGCTGGCTAAGGCTGCCGCCAATGTGCCGGTTCTGGGAGGGTTGTTCCGGATACTGACCTTTGCGGATAGTAACAAATCGGAGAATGGCATTGATTACAGCATTTCTGTCCCTGAGGTGGATGCTGAGAGTATGCTGGCGGAGAAAGTGAATACCGCCGTTCAGGAAAGGGTTGACCGGCATCTGGCCAAAGCACGGCAGGATTGGGAGGAATATCGGGAAGCATTCCTTGCTACCGGCGGCACGGAAGACGAATGGAACAATCGTAAAATGGACGTTATCATCGATTATGAAATCATGAGCCAGGCGGAAGACCGGGTTTCCTTTATCGTGTACTTTGCCGAGGGCTGGGTATCCTCCCGGGAAGAGCGCTATTATTACAATCTGGACTTTACGGAAGAGCGGGAACTGGCGCTTCGCGATTATCTGGGAGAAGACTGGGTTTCCGTCTGCAATGCCTCCATTCAAAGGCAGATTGATGAGAGTGCATACGTCGATGGCTCCACCCTGTTCTTTGCGCCTGACGAGGGGGGATTTACCACAGTGGATGAAAGCACTGATTTCTACGTCCGGGATGACGGCAGGGTGGTGGTGTGCTTTCCCAAATACAGCATAGCCGCCGGAGCTGCCGGAAATGTAGAGTTTGTGATTCAACCATCGGAAAATTAAATGCGGTCCGTTTCTATTGTCAAGCATTTTTGAAAATGTCCCGAAAAATTTGCAACAAAAGCCTTGGACGAA
>CAJTKW010000058.1:23886-26125 GCA_910577035.1 uncultured Acetatifactor sp. | reverse complement strand
CTGATGCCCAGCCGCTCAAGCACTTCTTCCTGTTTTCTCTCCATCACCTTCGCGTCCTGTTCTTCCATATGGTCATATCCGCACAAATGGAACATGCTGTGCGCCACCAAAAACGCAAATTCCCTCCGCAGGCCGTGGCCGTATTCCTCCGCCTGCCGCTTTACTCTTTCCGCGGAAATCATGATGTCCCCCAGAACCAGCTCCCCCGTTTCCGGATCGAAATAATCCGCTTCCCTGTCCTCGTCTATCTGAAACTTCCCGGCCTGCTCAAAATCCACATTGGGAAAAGACAGCACATCCGTCTCCCGGTCAATTCCCCGGCTTTCCCGGTTGATCTCCCGAATCCCCTCATTGTCGGTGATGACCAGCGCCACCTGGACCTCATACGGACAATGTTCCTCCTCCAGTACCCCCCGGCACACTTCCCGGGCCGTTTCTTCCACATCAAAGGGGAATTCCTCTCCCGCTTCATTCTCAACGTAAAAAGTCATAATATAGCTTTTCCTCCTTGAAAATCTGCTGCATTGTCCGCAATTCCCCTATAGATATGTCACAGTTGTCAAAGGTCTTGTCCCGGAAAAGCCTGGCAAACAGCTCATTTATCACCCTGTCAAAATCCGCCTTCCCCTGGTCCCCGGTCTTTTCGATTTCCTGTTTTACGGCAGAAATCACCAGATCGGAGCATAAAAGTACCGCCGTCTCCTTCTTTTTTACCCCCTGCTCTCTGCCCCGGTAATCCAGCAGGATCTCTCTGGCATTGGGCGGAAACTGCCTGTCCTCCAGCATCTGTGTCAATTCCCCTCCCAGACGGTAATAATAGCCTGCCCCCTTTAACGCTTCCTCCTCCAGCCCCAGCCGTTTCCCGATACGCTCACAGAAATAGGTGGTATGGACACAGTGCATATACTCGTCCCGGTCTCTTTCCCGCATCCTGGCGATCACGGGATTTTCCGAATCAATAATATCCAGATACTTCTCCCTGTGCCTGTAAACCACCATGGAGGAAAACATTTTCAGACAGCCTAAAAGCAGAATGCTGCTGATGATAACATTCACCACCGGGATCACGAACATTTCAAAATCCGGTCTGGCGTTTGCCACCAGCACCACATTGGCTGTCTCACAGACCAGCAGGCAGAAAATCGACAGGAATAAGGGGATACCGATCTTAAAATCTTCTCCCAGATGCCGGAAAAAGGTTACGGCAAAAACGCCGCTGATAAAATACAACGCAAAGCCGCCTGCGTCGGTGCCGCTTAACAGAACCGAGATCAAAAGCAGGGAAGCGGCGGACAAAATCCCCGCACTCATATTACTGAAAAGGGCCAGCATAACGAAGACCATCAGAAAAGGCCATCCGCTGACCGGCAGGAATCCGCAGGCAAAAGCCACTGCAAGCCCTATTCCCAGGCACAGAAAAAAGCGGAAAACATGTTCTCCGTTGTCGTAATCCAAATCATCGTATACAAACTCTCTGCGGAAGTGCAGGCAGATCACGCCCATCACCAGAAACATCATAACACAGTTTGCCAGCAGCCTGTCATCCGGCTGCTGCCTGAGCCTGCCCAGCACTCCCATCCCCAGCGTCCCCGCTATGATAATTGCCCCTTCGGCCAGGAAGAACTTCCAGCCGGCTTTTCTTCTATTTTCTTCCATACTTTTCTCTGCTTTTGTTATGTTCCGAAGAACCGCCGCCTCTCCGCGACAGCTCTTTCCCCTCATAGTCCTCATAAGCCTTCACGATCTTCTGCACCAGCGGATGTCTCACCACATCCTTACTGGTCAGATTGCAGAACGCAATGTCGTCAATCTTTGCCAGCACCCTGGCGGCAATATCCAGCCCCGATTTCGTCCCCGGTGCCAGATCCTTCTGGGAGGCATCGCCGGTAACCACCACCTTCGAGCCGAAACCGATCCTCGTCAGAAACATTTTCATCTGGGCAGGCGTGGTATTCTGGGCCTCATCCAAAATGATATAGGCGTTGTCCAGCGTCCGTCCCCTCATATAGGCCAGAGGTGCCACCTCAATCAGCCCCTTTTCCATGTTCTTAGCAAAGCTCTCCGCTCCCATGATCTGGTACAACGCGTCGTAGAGCGGCCTCAAATAGGGATCCACCTTACTCTGCAGGTCTCCCGGCAGGAATCCCAGCTTCTCCCCTGCCTCTATGGCCGGACGGGTGAGGATGATCCTGCCCACCTCGTCATTTTTAAAGGCAGTAATCGCCATGGCCATGGCAAG
>CAJTKW010000058.1:4573-23876 GCA_910577035.1 uncultured Acetatifactor sp. | reverse complement strand
TCCTGCAGGTCCCAGGCCAAACACAATCATATTGTTTCTGATGGCATCCACATATGCCTTCTGCCCCAGGGTCTTTGGCTTTACCGGTTTCCCGTTCACCGTGTGGCAGATACAGTCGGAATCGATCTCCGTAAGTAGTTTTTCTTTTTCTTCCATACCCATAATAATGGCGTAATCTACGCTCTGCTCCTCTATTTCATTTCCCCTGCCGGAAAGTATGGTAAGCTGCCTCAGCACCGCCGCTGCCTTTTTCACCATATCCTCCCTGCCGGTAATCGTCACTCCGCCGTTCCTGTCAACAATCGTCACCTGGAAGTCCCGCTCCAGCTTTTTCACATAGGCATCCTGCATACCGAATATCTTCCGCATATGCTCCGCCCCCATTTCCAGTCTCATCGAACATTCACTCATCCGCTTCCGTTTCCCCAATAATAATCTTTTCCACGGCCACACTGTCTCCCACCGGCTCCCACACCAAAAACTGCCCGGAGAGAACCCATGAATTGCCGCTTATATCTATTTTAACATCTTTTTCAATAATTTGTACCCCCTTTTCCTCTAAACTTTCAAGAAAAATCCTTAATTTTTCCTTTAGCTGCCCTTCCGCCTCCTCCCGGGAATATTTATATTCCACATTCAGGTACTCCCGGTAAGTGTAGGAGCCTTTATAGACAGGTATGGAAAGCTTCTCGAAAAGCAGCGGCCTGCTCTCCCGGATTACACTGTCATACACCAGAAAGGGACGATCCTGGGGCATTTTCAACTGCTTTTCCCCGAATCTGAAGTAAAGCTTCGTCTTCTCCCGGCCGGTATATTCCTTTTTTATGTAATCCAGGGGAAGGCTGGCGGAAAATTCCCTTACATGCTCCAAAATAATATCCGCATCCGCATCTACATACAGATACTCCCGCACCGTGGCGTCGTCGTTATAAATCGGCACCTTCCCTTCCACCAGCACGGTTCCCGCTTCCACCGTGTCTCCTGCCGCCACCACCGGTACGCCGCTGCGTACCACGATGGAGACCACAGTCCCGGCATAAGCGGAGACAAGATCGCTTCCCACATCCTTCTTCTCACTTTCCCTGATAATCGGGGCATCATTCTCCTTTATATCAATCAGCAGCTTCGTGCCGGACAGTCTGGCAGAAGCCCAGGTTACCTCCGGAAAACGCCGTCGGATTTCCTTTTCCAGCTTCTCAATATCCAGCGCATCCTTTCGCATCCCCACAGCCACCGTGTTTTCCTTCAGAAAGCTCCCGAACATATCGTCCGTAATCTGATAATTCCCTGACAGCTCGATATTCCAGATAAACAGGGAGGACCACATCCAGAACGCCACGGCAAAGAGCAGCCCTGCCAGAAAAACCTTCCGCTTCAACAGCTTGGGCACAAAAAAGGGCAGCCCATATCGTTCCAATATGGCCACCCTGGTACCCGTCTTTCTGGCAATTGGTCGCAGTGCCCGAAAGCCCTTCAGGTTGATATTCATGTAGTATACATCTCCCTCTCTGACAATCTTCCAGAGAAGAATCCCCTTGTTGCTGCACAGGTTCATGAAGCGCTCCGGCGAAAAACCGCTGACACGGATGCGCAGATACCCTCTGAGATATTTTAAAAACTCAACCATACTTCCCCCGCGTTCCGCCGCCTGGCGGCGACTACAGATACCTTACACAATTGATACAGCCGCTGATCTTCATATCCTCATTTGTGTAATAATCAATGGAAAGACAGGTTCCCTCAAAACAGACCTGGCAGGTCTTTCCCTGCAGCAGAATCAACTCCTCCGTATATTCCAGGATTCCCCGGTAATTTTCTATCCAGGCCTCTCTGCTTCCCGTCATGGTCACCTTCATGGCCCCCATGCAGATGTCCTTGGGCAGCCGCAGAGACTCTACCAGGGCCTCCCTTTTCTGACCGCTGTTATTTTTTCTTTCCCTTTTCTTCATACTCCCATTATATTATCCTGCCGGGGGAACTATGACCTGCCGCCTGTTAGAATCTCTTTAATAAAGGGGGCCTTCGCCGGCGGCTCCGCCGCTATGGTGCAGGCTGCCAGGAATCTCCTCTCCGCCTCTGCCGCCTTTCTGCCGTCATTGGCATGAATCACCGCAAGGGGCTCCCCTGCCCTCACCGCATCCCCCACCTTCCTGCACAGCACCAGCCCCACGGAGAGGTCAATACTGCTCTCCTTGGTCTCCCGGCCGCCGCCCAGAAGCAGGGAACAGATTCCCACCTCGTCGCAGACGATCCGACTGACATAACCGTCCGCAGGAGAAAGTACCTCCTTCTGAAGGGACGCCTGGGGCAGACGCTCCGGATGATAGACCACACTGCTGTCACCTCCCTGGGCTTCCACAAATTCCGCCAGCTTCTTCAGCGCGCTCCCGTCTGCAATCCCCTGCTCCAGCATAGCTCTGGCTGACTTCAAATCATTTGCCCTGCCTCCCGCCATCAGCATCTGACTTCCCAGGGCCAGGCACAGCTCCAGAAAGTCTGCAGGGCCGTGCCCTTTCAGGGTATCAATTGCCTCCTTCACCTCCAGCGCATTGCCCACGGCAAAGCCCAGCGGCTGATCCATGTCCGAAATCACGGCAACGGTCTTCCGTCCCGCATTGGTTCCGATCCTTACCATCTCCTCCGCAAGAGCCCTGGCATCTGCTTCCTTCTTCATGAAGGCGCCGCTTCCGGTCTTTACATCCAGCACAATGGCATCCGCTCCTGCCGCCAGCTTCTTGCTCATAATAGAGCTGGCAATCAGAGACATATTGTCTACCGTAGCCGTTACATCCCGCAGGGCATATAGCTTCTTATCCGCCGGTGCAAGATCCGCAGTCTGCCCCATGATGGCAATACCGATACGGTTTACGTTTGTGATAAACTGCTCTCTGGACAGGGCCGTGGTAAAGCCCGGAAAGCTTTCCAGCTTGTCGATGGTACCGCCGGTATGCCCCAGCCCTCTTCCGCTCATCTTAGCCACCGGAATCCCGCAGGCCGCCGCCATGGGCGCCAGCGCCAGCGAAGTCTTGTCCCCCACACCGCCGGTGCTGTGCTTGTCAACCTTGATTCCCCGGATAGGGGACAGATCCAGCATGTCCCCGCTGCGGGCCATGGCCATGGTAAGCTCACAGGTCTCCCCGTCTGTCATCCCCTGAAAATAAATGGCCATCATCAGCGCCGATGCCTGATAATCGGGAATTGCCCCCCCGGTATACCCCTCCACAAAGAAACTGATTTCCTCCGGGGTCAGCTCTCCCCCGTTTCTCTTTTTCATGATAATATCATACATTCTCACAGCAGTGTTCCTCCGTCAGCCTCTATTTTTGTTCCGAAAGGTACAGTCCCACCCGGTTTTCCAGGTGCTCAATCACCACATCCTCCGTCAGATTCCCGGATAAATAATCGGTCAGTTCCTCCGAAAAAATGCTTACAAGCTCCCTGGGCATATACTGTCTTGGCTCCGCCTTCTCCAGCAGACTATACAAAACAGCCCTGTCAAGCTCTTTGTCCACCTGTTCCCCTAAATGGAACTGCGGGAAACCATGGACATTCGGATAAGTATCCCCATTCATACGGTCAATCTGCTCTTCCAGCACATCCCTGCGCACGCTCATCTGATAATTACCTGTTGTTTCTGCCGACATAGCTTCCATCTGTGCATCATGGGATAGAAGAAACTGCAGGAAGCTATGGGCCAGCTGCTTTTCCTCCGCCGTGGCATTTGCGCGAACCGCTATGGGATATGCACCCTCTATATAATGCCTGGAACCCTCCCCGGAGGGATACCCCACATATCGAAGCTTATCCCCGCCCCAGATCCTGAGGCACGCCAGATCCTCCGGCGCATCTATATATGCCTGCGCACACAGTGATGTCCCCTGCCGCACATCTTCACTGGTCCCCTGATGCTCTCTTTCCTCGAAATAACGACCAAGCCTCAGTATTTTACGAAATTCCTCGCTGTCAAAGCGGGTGGTACAGCTCTCCGCATCAAACAAATAGTTTTCCTGCAGACCATGAAAAAAAAGCTTAGCAAGAAAAGACTCTCCTCCGCTGCCGTTCAAAGGCAGCAAAACAGATTTCATGGAAGAATCCCCTTCGTCAAAGCAGCTCAAAAAGGTATCATAGTCCCACTCCTCAGGTTCCTCTGCAAAGGTGACCATTGTATCCAAACTAAAGTCTGTGACAATGCCATACAGCGTGCCGTTGATCCTTCCCGCATCCACCACCTGGGGAATCAGCTCTTCCTCCGGATCCAGCTGCCGGAAAACCTCGTCCAGGGGCTCCCACCATTCTTCATTCGTCTCAAAACCCACCAACCACGTATCCACCAGCACCGGCCCCTTCCCTGCAATCAGTTCCGTCAGAAGGTTGGTGTCATTATAGCCATAGGACTTTATCTCCACACGGTATGCCGGGTATTTTTTATGGAACGCCGCCGCGACTGCCTGATACTTCCTGCCGGAGCCCTGAGATAATCCAATGGTGATCTCCCGGATCTCCACCTCCTCCGTAGTCGGTGTCAGCTTCAGATAATTTGCTCCTCTGCCATCCATGTAAATCAGATCAATATCACGGTTCTCCCTGACCTGCATGGCCTTTATTTCCGAAACCGAAACCCCATGGCTGCTCCAGGCATACAAAAGCTCCGGATTCTCCCCGGACAGGCCGCTGCGGTACAGCCCTTCCCCGTCTGCGTAGAGAAGCGTCTTTTCATCCCAGAGAATGCAGCCCCTGTAACCCGGTTTGATATTTGCCAGAATCTCTGCCTCCCCGGTCTCGGGATCTACACATTGCAGCTGTTCCCTGAACCCCAGTCCCACTCTGCCGTCATACAAAGGAAACAGCACAGGTACATTATCCGCCGGGAATCCACCCCGGGGACTGCCCTCCGTCAACAAAGCTCCGTCCGGCGCAACAATATAGTAGTGACAGGTACCACCGGAAAATCTGCTGGTAATCATATGAAGGTTACCCCCTGCATCCGCCTGAAGCTGCTGTGGGAGTTCATAATCGTTCCTGTCCAGACAGTCCACCCGGAAACTGTTCAGGACCTGCATATCCTCATTCGTCTCAAAAAAGGAATATACGAATTCCCCATCGGCATTTGTCTCAACACCTGCCATCATGATATAGTGATCGCTTCCCGCAACGCTCCCCGCCGCCCAGGCCTGATTGATTTTCCCCTCCCGGAAGGCCAGGCGAAAAGAGGTTTCCATACCCTGATCTGTGACCGCTTTTATCTCATCCCAGCAATCTTCCGGCTTCGGAAAAATCTGCTTTTTAAAAACGGAAGCACGGGTATTCCCCAAAACATACATCTCGACGCCACTTTCTCTGATGGTATCCTGCTCCGTATACCGCAGAGGTATATTCAATACAGCCGAATAAGCATCCAATGAATTGTCCTGCCAGGGCAGATCCGCCAGGGAGAGGAATAAATCCTCTCCCGCCGGATCAGAAGTCTCGCCCTCTGCCGAGCCGCCCTTTGCGGAAGTTCCGGAGCCTTCTGCATTCCCTGTGCCGCTGTTCCCTCCCGTCCCTTGATTTCCTTCTCCACAACCGCAAAGCGAAAGGATCAGTGCTCCTGCAAGTATGCAGCACCAAAGTTTTTTCCCCATTCTTCGGAACCTCCTCAAAAAGAAATTATTTGTGAGAAATACTATGCTGGATTCCCAGCGAATGTTCATGAGGGCTATCCGGATTCTCCAACCCGCACCAGTGACACACATATATGCAATATTGAAACGCCTCCGTCATTCTGCAGTCATTACGATACATGGGTTTACCAGTATCATCATAACCGTATAAATATGAGTGAAATCCATGATCCTCTATGCGCCCCCCATTTCCCGCAGGCTTGCACGAAGTAAAGTGATGTACCCCACCCGGTGCATTCGGATGAGGGCACACTGCCGCCAACGCAGTCATGGAACTGCCCGCAAATACAAGTATTGCCATACAAAATGCAGCTATTGTTCTCTTCATAATAATACAATCTCCTTTGTTTTTAAATTTTGGAGTGATCACTTCCATTTATAAAATATCACACATTAACATGCTAGTCAATTATTATATTAAATTATCTTATTAGGCATTTTGTCACATCTGCATATTTTAACAGGTTCCGGTAGGACTCTGATTCATAAGCGTAAGTAACTCCTGTCTTTAATACTGTTTTCTTAATTATACATGCCCTTTCCGTAACCGTCGAGTAGGTATATCCATTATATCATCTCCTTATCTGAATGCCAATAAAACTGTGCTACATTTCTTGTCTATTTGCCACAGCTTACAGATATATTTGCCGCAATTTCTTACATTCCACGCATATTCTCCTTTTGGGGGATGTAATTTTACCCCAATACTTGTTAAAATACAGATATTAAATTACCGGGAGGGATTTCAAATGGATCAGATGGCAATCGGCAGGTTCATAACCAGAAAGCGAAAAGAAAAAAATTTAACCCAGGAGCAGCTTGCGGAGAAAATCGGTGTTTCCAACAAAACGGTTTCCAAGTGGGAAACGGGAAAATGTATACCGGACTATTCCGTAATTGAATTATTATGCAAGGAGCTGGATACCACCCTGGCTGAGCTGATGAGTGGCGAAGAAGACGAAAAAAGCATCCACACCTACGACAATGAGCAGATCCTGAAAATGATTCAGGAAATGCAGCACCTGAAAAACACCAAGCTGTTAATCATCGGATTCATTTTAATCCTGACAGGCTGCACGATGCTGGCCCTTTCCCAGATGTTCCGGGGAACCGATTTCCAGGACTTTTTATCAGGCTTCCTGCTGGGTATCTCCCTTGCGCAAATGCTGGCAGGTGTTTTTCTTCTCGCACACAGCCTGGCTCACAGAAACTCCCAAAAATAACACCGCTTATGCCGCTTCTGCGGCGGAAAGGAAATATATGAGTGACCGGGCTATTGCTTCAAAATATAGAACTGGTCCTGAAGCAGCAGCCAGTTTGCCCGGAACCACTGCATGATCTGCCAGTAGCCGCAGCCCCGCAGCCCATACTCCTTTATCAGCTCAAACTTTGCAAGCAGGCTTCTCACGTCCTCAAACCAGACCTCATGCTCCGTGCCGTTATCCGTATACGTAAAGTAAGGGCTTTCCGCCACATTGTCGAAAAGGATTCGCGCACCGTTTTCCACGGCAATGCGCACCGCCTGGACATTGTTGATGGTTTCGGCCGCTGTGGTCCCTCTTACATAGGGCAGGGGCCAGTCATATCCGTAATTGGGTATCCCTAAGTCAACCTTTTCTGCCGGGATCTGGGTCAGGGCATACTCCACCACCCTGCGCACCTGGTTCAAAGGGGCTACCGCCATGGGCGGCCCATAGGTATAGCCCCACTCGTAGGTCATCAGCAGCACATGGTCTGCCGCTTCTCCCAGGGCACGGTAATCCTTTCCCTCATAGAGAAGCCCCTTCTGCTCCGAGGACGTCTTGGGGGCCAGTGCCACGGAAGTGCGATACCCGTTCTCCCGCATGGCCTCTGCCGCCTCCTGCACAAAAGCGGTAAAGGCATCCCTGTCCGCCGCCAGAATATACTCAAAATCTATATCAATCCCCTGGTAACCCTTTTCTTCCATAATATCCAAAAGATTCTGTATGAGATTGGCTTTGTATTCCTCATTGTTGACCACCGAATGGATCAGACGGTTATTAAAATTTCCGTCCTCTCCAAAGGGCGTCAGTGTCAAAATAGGACGAGTACCGTAATTCTTTGCTTCGGCAATCATCCAGTCATCTTCTCCGTAAGCAGGCGGCAGCAGCTCCCCCTCACCGGTAAAGCCATATGAGAATACGAACAGCTCCGACAGGAAAGGCAGGGTCTGCTCCAGTACCCAGGGACTGATAAAAGGATAGGCATAACCGCCGGCGGAAAGGGACCTGGCGGCACTTCTCCTCTCTCCGGCCGCAAAAAGAGCCTGCCCCACGGCAAGCTCGTACGGATACACCAGTTGATTGTCATAGATCAGCTGCCGGACATCTGCTCCCAGCCCCAGTGCAATGCTGTCTATTGTGTCTCCCGGCTTTACCACATAAATTTCCATACTGTCCTCCGGTGCCCGCACCCGCCTGCGAAGTGACGGCATGTCACCTGCCGCTACGCTTCCCTTCTGCACCTATTATATGCGGCGGCCATGAAAATGTTACGGCAGATCTCACCGTTTTTACGCACACCCGTATTTCCCGAGAATCCGCTTTAGTTCCTCCCTCTCACACTCCCGCCTTTTTGCACAGATCCCCCACGCAGCATCTGTCGCAATAAGGCGCAGTCCTGGCAGTGCAGACCGCCCTGCCATGGTCCACCAGCCGATGGCAGAAATCGCTTCCTTCCTCCGGCGGAATGATCTTCCACAGCTCCTTTTCCACCTTTGCCGGTTCCTTGATTCCGTCCACCAGCCCCATGCGGTTTACCAGCCGGATGCAGTGGGTATCCGTGACAATGGCCGGTTTGCCGAACACGTCCCCCATAATCAGGTTGGCGCTTTTACGTCCCACCCCCGGCAGCTTCAGCAGCGCCTCAAAATCCTCCGGAACCTTACCGCCATACTCGAATTTAAGCATCCTCATACAGGCACTGATGTCCCTGGCCTTACTGTTTCCCAGGCCGCAGGGATGGACGATTTTCTCAATTTCTTCCACCGGCGCCTCCGCCAGGGCATCCACATCCGGGAACCGCTCGTACAGCTTCTCCACTACCACATTGACCCTGGCGTCGGTGCACTGTGCCGCCAGCCGGACGCTGACCAGGAGCTTCCACGCCTGGTCATAATCCAGCGTACAGGCCGCCTGGGGATATTCCTGCTTCAGTCTCTCTATGATCTCCAGTGCCCGCTGCTTTTTCGTCATTTGTAGCTTCCTCCAAGTTTTTCCTTTTCATTTCAGATCTCCACAGCCTTTCAATCCCACTGGCCGGGAAACCTCTGCTTTTCCGGCGTCCTGAAGTTCTTCGTAAAAAGCTCGTTTTCCTCCGGGCTCAAATCTTCATAAACCTCCGGCACAAGAAAGCGTCCGCCAAACCCTTTCAGCCCGCCCTCTGCCAGCTCTATTCCCAGAAAGGCGTCAAAATTCTTCCCGTCTATGGTCGTGATTCCGAAACGGTCACAGGTCTGAAAGCCCTGTCGGGGATAATAATCCGGCTCGCCAAAGATAACCACTCCCTCATAGCCCATCTCCCTTGCGGTGCCAAGCGTCTCCTTTAACAGCCTGCCGCCGATCCCGCAACCCTGCCATGCAGGTGCCACGCACAAAGGTCCGAACAGCAGGATTTCCTTCGTTCGCTCTCCCTGCTTCAGCATTGCCCTTGCATAGCAGATCACCCCCACAATTTCCTCTCCGATTACCGCCACTCTTGACAGTTCCGGCAGATACGCCTCACTGCCTCTGAGCTTATGTACCAGAAGATGCTCGTCACAGCCCATGTGATGCTTGTTCCAGAACGCATCCAGCACCATCTGCTCCGTCTTATGGTAATCCGTTTCCCTCTCCTTCCGCAGGACAAGCTTCTCCCTTACCTCCTGAGCCTTTGTCCTGAAGAAATACCCCATATTCACACGGACTTCCTTCCGCTCCCTGTCGCGGTTGGAATAACAGCAGCTGTCGAAACCGATCAGCTCAAAGCCCTCCTGCTCATAAAAGCTGATCGCTCCCGCATTGCAGGACTGGGTTTCCAGAATAATTGCCCGCCGATGCTCCAAAACCGCCTGCTCCTTTGCAATCGCCATCAGCCTGCGGCCAATCCCCTGCCTCCTTAGGCTCTCATGTACCCAAAGCTCCGTAACTACCAGGCGGTTGCTCCATTCCTCAGGACAGGTTTCAATGCAGGCCAGCAGCCCGGGGCCGTCCTCCCGCTCCTCCACGATTCCCCAGGCATATGCCTTCTCCCAATGCTCCTGATACAGCTTGTCCGGGAAATCATATTCCTCCGGATAATGGGATACCGGTGCGTCAAATCTGCATTTACAGATTTCCACCCCATATCCCTCTTCTTTCTTTTCGATCTTTACATCAAAATAATTTTCCGTGGTATACCGCATGGGTATCACGGTACCCGCCCATACTTCCCTGGGAAGGCTGACAATCTTATGGTTCATTTTATATCCTCCAAACGGACAGGCCGCCATACAGAGACCGCAGGCACTTTTTCTTCCAAGTGCCGCAGCAAATAAGCTTCTTTTTTCGTTACACAGTTTATAATCTATTATGTCATTTCTGAAGGAACTGCTATCCCATTGTACATTATGCAATGCTTTGTATGGGCAGGCATCCACACATTTTCTGCAGTCTTCGGGACATTGACTCTTTAAGATTTTTCTGCCATAAGTAAATTGCGCCTTGATTAGGACGGCAGATAATCTTACTCTTGGCCCATACTTTGGGGTAATCACCACATCATTTTTCCCAATCCAGCCTAACCCGGCATTCACCGCCGCATACTTAAAGGAAAAAGGAGCGGCCAGCTCCGTCTCGTTATTTTGTACTGCAGGTGGAATATCATATGTTACCTCCGATTCGTCAAGCACTTTTTTCAGCTGTGCCAAAATCTTTTCCACTACTGCTTTGGCATCCTGAATGCCCTTTTCAAACTTCGCTTCAGAATAGGTTTCCAATGTAAGCTGTTCCCCGTATGGAACCGCAAATACTAAAGCAGACTGATAACTGTCCGCATATGTACTGTATGCAATATCTGTAAATCCGTAAATGACTTCGGGATACTCCAGAAATATTCTGCGAATCTTTTCTTCCGGCATATAACTCCCCCGCTTCTACATCTTTTCCAGCAGAAGCACCACGTCCCCCTCTTCCAGCAGCGTTGTGCCCTGAGGACAGATATTCTCCTTCCCCCGCTTCACCATCACGATAAAGACCCTGCGGGAAATATCCAGCTCCTTAATCCTGCAGCCGATCCAGCAATGCTCCGGCTCCAGACACACCTCCTCAATGCGGCACTCCGGCCCTGCCGTGCTGACGGTGCCAAGGAGCAGACTGTCGCCTTCCTCCAGGACCAGGCTTTGATGAGGAGTATACACATCCTCCCCCCGAAGCACCACCGCTGGATACAGGCCCTGGGGAAGCTTCAGCTCCTTTAAGGAAACGCCTGTAAAGGGATGGCCCTCCGCCACATGTAAGGTAATAAAATCCGCATCATGGCGGGAATAGTTCCCCACCTTGATCTTCGTGTAATACTCCACGAATCCCGCCGAAATAATACCCGTGGGAATCGCCACCATGCCCACCCCCAGGAAGGCAATGACAATCGCCATCAGCTTCCCTCCTATGGTCACCGGATAAATATCCCCGTACCCCACCGTCAGCAGGGTAGACACCGACCACCAGATACCGGAAAAGGCATTGGAAAAGTGATCCGGCTGGGCCTCATGCTCCAGGCCGTACATGCACAGGGAGGATGCCAGCATCAGCACCAGTACCAGAAAAATGGAAGATACCAGCGCGTTTCTCTTTTCCTTCAATACCTCCGTAATCACATTGAAGGCGTCATACCGGGAATTGATCTGAAACAGACGCAGGATCCGCACCACCCGCAGCATACGAAAGGCTACCGCCCCGCTGGGTATAAAAAAAGGGCAGAAATAGGGCAGGATCGTCAGCAGATCCACCACCCCGTAAAAAGACACCGCAAACCGAAGGACTGCCGCCGGATAAGTCTTCTCCGGGTACAGGCAGTCCGCCGTCCAGAGCCTCAGCAGATACTCCACCAGGAAGATCACCATGGTAACCGGCTCCACGATTCCCATGACGCCTGCGTACCCGGCGGCCTCGTCAAAGGTCTGTAAAAAAGTAACGGAAATATTAGCCAGTATGACAATGATAATGAAAATGTCAAAGCACATACTGGAAATGTCCGTCCTGTTTCCGATCTGAATGATTTTAAAGATGCGTTGCTTTAACAAAGCCGCCTTTCCTCCAGTTTTCACAGGCAGGCTCACCTTTCTCTTATTTATCCGGAGTATTTCTCCTGTTTGACGCCTCAAAGCATCATCAGGCCGATCAGCTGGTCCCGCTGTGCCGCCGCTTCCGCGCCCTTCACCTTAGCCGCCCTGCCGTCCAGCTCCATCTTGCCGGCCGCCGCCTGCTTAAGCTTCTCCAGAAACTCCTTCTCCTCCCGCTCGGCCTTTCTGGCCCTTCTCTCGGCGCCGGCCCGGGTCTGCAGCTTGATCGTGTTCTCCATGGAATGCAGTAACTGCGTCATATCCGACATCATAATATCCATTCCTTTCTGTAACCTGCGGATTTGAGCCGCAGGTACAAGCAATCCGTGAAACCAAAGCGCAAAGACCGCTCCGTACCCCCATTATACATGTTTCTCCGGGAAATTACAATGCCGTAACCGTTTTTAACCGTCCTGCTTCGAAATAGCCGAAGTGAAAGCCGGTAATCGTTCAGACTACCGGCTCGTCCGCATACGGCTCAGTATTCCAACACCGTAACCTTATAATGATACTGCTCTTCGTCCAGGGACTCCTTCCCCCAGAATATGACAGCCTGATCCTGCTGAACCGTCATCCGGATCAGGCTGTCATAATTATCCTGATACATCACCACCGGATCCCCGTCTGCCTCACCGCCCAGGATCCGCACTCCGCTGATCTGGTATCGGGAATAATTCAGCCACTCTGTAAGGAAAACATGATCGCCGTTTTCACAGATACAAGGCACGGAGACATACTGCTCCCGGGCAGCCGGAAGCAGCTCCTTTTTCACCGGGTGCTCCGAACGGATATTGTCCACCAGGCACAGGCTTCCGTCCTCTTCCTGCACATACAGCCCCACAGGCGTGTATTTGACAGGATAAACAGACTCCTTCGAATATTCCGCCAGTTCTGTCACGTCAGCATCCTCCGTCAGCAGCCAGTTAAAGGCATCCTTCCCCTGGTCCTCCTGATTCACCCCCTCATCTGTCATGGAATCATTGAAGGTGCGAAACTGCTCCCGCACATAAATCTCCGAACCGTCTGCATTGGGGAGCACAATCCGCCAGGAGTATCCCTGTCCCTTCATCAAAAACTGTGTCCTCCTCCCGTTAAAGAAGCCTTCCCGGGTATCCTTAAGCACGCTATCCAGATGATATTCCGTTATACGCCAGTCCGCATAAGGATTTTTCGTATCCCCGTTCTGCCAGGAAATCAGCTTTGTACCGTCATCACTCCAGATATAGGAATATGTTTCTTCCGAATCCTCCCACGTGTGAAGAGTCTGCCGAATCCCCGGCTCCGGGAAGAACACCTTCAGCTCCATACCACCCCCCCCATTTTGAATTTCATAGGAAACGGATCCGCCCCCTGGCGCAATGGAAACATTGGCCATATCCCCGGCCCGGTCCTCCACACAGACACTGCCGGCCACCGTATTGCTGCGGGTGTCAATGGTCTGGTACAGATATTTTCCGTCCTCCTCCTTCATCAGGTAAAGCAAATCCGTCCCCGGCTCCCCCCAGGCCAGGTGCAGCCGCTCTTCCTCCCTGCCGCTGCCCACATATTCCCGAATACTGTTGATCCGGAACTTTTCATTGTCCGGTGCCTGAGCTTCTATCGGCGGAAGTACAATGACCCGGGTTCTCTCTTTGTGGCCACAGCCTCCTATAACCAGCGCCGCCAGAGCCGCGGTCAGAAAGACTCTGCAGGCTCTCCGTTTTCCCTGCCTCATACTAACTCCCATCTGCCCGCCTCAGCAGGCACTCAAACCTGGCGGCCAGCCATCCTCCGCCGGCAGTCTCCGCCCTCATGCTGCCGGAAACCGGATCGTAAATATTGTCTGCCCGGCCACACTGTCCGCAGAAATATGCCCGCCGTGCTCCTCCATGATCCTGGCGGCAATCGACAACCCCAGGCCGGAGCTTCCCGTTTCTCTGGAAAACTCCCTGTCTGCCCGGTAGAAAGGCTCAAAGATCCTCTCCAGATCCTCCCCGGGGATTCCTCTGCCCCAGTTTGTTATCGTGGTGCAGATCTTCTCCTCCTGCCTCCCGATTCTGATACAGATGGGCCTCTTTCTGTCTCCATATTTTATGGCATTGTCGATTACATTAATAAACACCTGCCGAATCCTGTCCTCATATCCCAATACAGGAAAACTTTTATCCCCGTCTGTCTCCAGCAGCAGCTCATTTTCATATCGCCCGGCCTTAATCCTCATGGCTTCCGTCACGCTTTCCAGGAGCACTGCCAGATCCAGCCGTTCCGTCTCCGCCTCCTCCGCCTTATCCTGCAGCTCCAGAAGCTGAACCACCATCCGATGAAGCCGGCTGCTCTCCCTAAGGATATGCTCCGTCCCCATGTAAAAAAGACTTTCATCTTCCGGGCCGTTCTTCTCCATCAGCTGTGCATATCCGGAAATGGTAGTGAGGGGAGTTTTCAGTTCGTGAGTCACATTATTGTAAAATTCCTGACGGCTGTTCCACAATGTGATGATTCTGTCCTTATCTTCCCGGATCCTGTCGATCTGGCCCTCGATCACCCGCAGCATTTCCAGATAATTTGCAGCCAGCTCTCCGATCTCATCCCTGCGCCGCTGGAATCCCAGACTGCTTAAAATCGTGCTGCCCTGCCGTCCATCCGCCAGACAGGCAGAGACCTCGGCGGCTCCACGGCTCAGCTTCCGGATCGGCAAAAGGATCCGATAGACCGTCAGCCAGATCACCAGGCAGATCAAAGTAAAGGCTGCCACAATGATCCCCGTCATCCGTCTGATTGTATCCAGCTGCCCCCGGTAAAGCTCCCCATAGTCAAAGGAGCAGCTGATGGTACCGATCATCTCATCGTTTACCATCACAGGCATGGAAAAGAAAACCTTGCACTGTCCCTGTCCCCCGTAATGAATGACAAAGACGCTTTCTCCTTTTCCGGCCCGTATGAAATCTTCCTCCTGCTGCCGCAGCACAAATGCTTCCCTATCGCCGGAAATCAGCTGCCCCTTCTCATCACAGAGAAAGATTTCCTGGTAGCCTGCGCGTCTCAGCATCTCCCCGATTTCGCCTCCATACATCTCAAACATCTGCCCCTTATTTAAGAGCATTGTCTGCCGCATATAGAGCAATCCGTTCTCCCGCACCCGCAGGAGCTCTTCCGTGATCTGGTTTTCCATCTGATACCGCATCTGGATTTCCATGAAATAATGGACCAATGCCATTGCCGTAAGCCCGATGAGTAGAATCCAGACACTGATCCGGAATAAAACGCTGTGACAGATCTTAAGCTTTTTCCGGCACATATTTATACCCCACTCCATGGACAGTGACTATCGCTTCTTCCACATGGAGTTTTTTCCGAAGCCTTTGAATGTGGATGTCCACTGTCCTGGTATCTCCTTCAACATCGTACCCCCAGACCGTATCCAGCAGCCTTGCTCTGGTAAAAACCTGCCTTGGATGCCGTACCAGCCACAGCAACAGGTCAAATTCCTTGGGAGTCAGCTCTACCCGCCTTCCCTCCAGAATCGCTGTCCGCTCCCCGGCATGAATCAGGACATCCTGCATCCGAAATAACTCCTTTTTCTCCTTTTCCAATACCCTGCCCAGCCTCCGGAGCACTGCCTGAATGCGGATATTGACCTCCCGCAGGTCAAAGGGCTTGGTAATATAGTCATCCGCGCCGCAGGACATCCCGTATACCTTGTCCTCAATGGTTCCCCGGGCCGTCAGCATTATCACCGGGATATGATACCCTTCCGTTACATATTTCAGCAGGTCCACACCGCTTATATCCGGCAGCATCCAGTCCAGAAGCACCAGATGTGGCCTGAACTCTTCCACTGCCAGCATTCCCCGGGCTCCGGTGTAAGCACAATCCACCCGGTACCCCTCTCCGCTCAGGTCATATTTCAAAATGTCCGCAATGGGCTTTTCGTCTTCTATGATAAGAATTCTGATCTCTTCCAACCTGATAGCTCTCCTTCAAAGTAAATCCGATGCCACAGCAGAAAGCTGTCAATACTTCCGAATCAGAAGCACTGCGGAAGACATGCCCTTTCCCAGGCTATGTCTCCCGCAGCTCCCGATCATTATTAATCTCACCGTTAAATACCAGCACCTTGCTTCCTGCCGGCCTTCCTGATAATCCCGCAAATCCCACACATAGTCAATTCCTCTCTTTATCACGAATTTGTCTATATCAGGCATTATAGCAGGTACAAGTATCAAAGGTACTGTAAAATTGTATCTAAAATGTAAAAATTGAACAGGCAGTTCTCGTTACACGATTAGCTTATCCTCATTCAGAATGTGGTTCACCAGCCAGTCCGTAATCAGTCCCAGCATCTCGTCAATGGCCTGGTCCTGATTCTCGTCGATGGCGTCCAGATCCCAGTTACCTATGGTTTCCCGCAGGGCATTATGCTGGCTCACCTGTGTAAACATCCTTTTGTACCCGATGCTCTTCATATACTCTTCCTCATGCTCAAAATGGGTGAGGGTATAGTCCCTCAGTTCCTCCAGAATATGCCGTATGTTGTCGTACTTATCCGGGATAAACTCCTCATTCTTCAGCTCATACAGCTCTTCCGCGATCTCGAAAAGCCTCCTGTGCTCCTGATCGATCTGCTCAATCCCCGTCAGATACTCTTCCTTAAATTCGTACATTTCCTTAACCTCCTGCTTCTTTATTTGCTTCTTTATTTGCTCCTTTATTTGCTTCTTTATTTGCTTCCTTATTTGCTTCTTTATTTGCTTTCCTTACATTGTCCTTTGTTTCCTCGCACTATCTCTTGCGTCCTTGGGGTTTCCTCTGCTTCCTCACATTATTCCCTGCGTCCTTGGGGTTCCTGCCCATGCCGTCTGCTTTTCAATGTTTGCTGCTTTCTGCCGCCGTCGAAATTATCAACCTATAACAAAATAAGACTGTTGCAAAACTCGGATTCAATAATAAATATGGCTGACATCCCTTTCTGAAAACCATATTTGCCAAAATCCTTGTTTTACAACAGTCCCATCCTATATCTCACATACCAAAAAGCTTCAAAACCGATGAGTCATCCTGCATCTTTCTGCGCATCATTCCCATTCGGTAATCCTGCAGCAGCTTGTTTTTCTGCCTCTCCGAAACCGCCTTGGGAATATCCAGATCCTCGATGCGGCTTCCCGAGGCTGTCAGGTTCTCAGAAGTCACCCTGTTACTGTTGTAAGCATGCTCCATGGCGTTTGTCGCGGCGCCCAGCCTGCCCCTGGCAGAGCTGACCTTGCTGATGGCCTCGTCAATTACCGAAAGGTCAAAGTCCTTGGTGACGTCAAACCCATTGATTCCCAGAGACTTCAGTGTCACATTCTCCATACCGATCTTCATACCGGTTCCGTCCGCATTGGCCGCAATATTCATATCTGCCATACTGCCGTCTAAAAGGGACATTTCATTAAACCTCGTCCCCACCGCCGTTCGCTGCACATCCTGAAGAAGCTGATTCACCTCACCCTGAATCATTTTCCTGTCGGAATCACTGTACAGGCCGTTGGATGCCTGAATACCAAGCTCATGGATTCTCTGCAGGGAATCCGTCATGGTTCCGATGGCTCCGTCCGCCACATTAGCGGCACTGATACCGTCGCGGATATTGGATGCCCCCATGTCCAGCCCTTTGTTTTCCTTTAAGATCTTTTGCGCAATCGCAAGCCCGGCAGCGTCATCCGCCGCACGGTTAATCCTTTTCCCGCTGGATAACTTTTCATATAGGGAGCTTCGATTGGAAAATGTGTTGTGAACAGAATCTATTCTCAAATCAGCACCTCCTTATCTGTCCGCCGGAGAATGACCCCCTCCTCCGACGCTTTCCGATCCATAAAATTCCTTCTTCACCTTCAGTTTAATATAGCTGCCGGTAAATTTCAAGTGTCTTTCAGAAAATTTCCTGTCGGAAATATCCTGCCGGACATTCCTGTCTGCTTCTGCCGCTTTCCCTCACGCCTTATTCGCTACTACGGTAAACTCTCCCGGTATCCGCTCATTTGTCCATGCCGGATGCTCGTCAAACTTTCGCAGGATAAAACCACTGTTGATCACAGAGTTAATAATCTCACTGATTGTATATTTCCGGTAACTGCATCGTGGCATCTGTTTTCGGATATTCTCCTCATAAAAACGGGCATGAGCCATTTCGCCTTCAAAAACTTCCGTAGAAAAATAATTCATAGCAGGCTGTTCAAGCTCTAATATATCCTCTATTTTCGTAAAAGGATGAAAATCACTGCAAATCATCTTCCCGCCGCTTTTCAGCAGCGCATACATAATGCCCATGAACTTATCAATGTCATGAAAATAATGCAGCACGCCTCCCTCCATAAACAATACATCAAAATAATTTCCATACTTCTCTATATCAATTTCCAATATATCACATACTTCAAAGTTCAAAGCAACCTTTGCAGCATCCGCGACTTCCAGGGCATATTTCTTATTGTCCTCCGATATATCAAAAATTGTAACCTCTGCCCCCAGAAGCGCCAACGGAACAGCCTTCTTTCCGCAGGAGCCGCATATATTTGCAATTTTTACACCGTTGTACGTGTCAAAGTAAGCGGCATATCTTTTCAGCATCCCCTTCGGGTCTTCCACATCCATTCGAGCCCTTTCGGCCGGTGTCCCCGAATGCTCTACCCAAAACTCATATGCGCTATATTCCCATGCCTTTTTGTTTTGAATACTATAATCTATCATTTGCCTCCCCTTGCCTGTAGTCCAGCCATTAATGATGGCCGCCGCCATGACCGCCGTGATGACGCCCCCCGCCGGATTCATGCCCTCCGTGGCTGTGGGCTCCGATCTGGGTACAACCCGCTACTCCGCAGGTGCCGTGGCTGTGCTCCCCGATCTGGGTACAACCCGCCACCCCGCAGGTGCCGTGGCTGTGCTCCCCGGTCTGGTCACAGCCTGCTACTCCGCAGGTGCTATGGCTGTGCTCTCCGGTCTGGGTACAACCCGCCACTCCGCAGGTACCGTGGCTGTGCTCCCCGGTCTGGTCACAGCCTGCTACTCCGCAGATGTTGTGGCTGTGGGCCCCTGCCTGGGTACAGCCCTCCACCCCGCAGGTATGATATGCGTGGCCGTCGTCCGCGCTGTGTGGGTAACAGTACACGCCGTTATGCTGATGTACACACGTTTCCGTACACTCGGCTATCCCGCACACACTGTGGCTGTGCTCCCCGATCTGCATGCACCCGGCTATCCCGCACATGCCGTGGCTGTGCTCCCCGGTCTGGTCACAGCCTGCCACTCCGCAGGTGCTGTGGCTGTGGGCCCCTGCCTGGGTACAGCCCTCCACCCCGCAGGTATGATATGC
>CAJTKW010000058.1:0-4473 GCA_910577035.1 uncultured Acetatifactor sp. | reverse complement strand
ACCCGGCTATCCCGCACATGCCGTGGCTGTGCTCCCCGGTCTGGTCACAGCCTGCTACTCCGCAGGATGACGTTAGATTGACTGCCTGCCCATATTCTCCGGCTCCCGCCATTACCGTGTCTGCGGATCCGGTCACTACCGTTACCATGTTTAATGCCCGGATTCCCGACATTGCCGTGTCCACAACTTCTTCCTGTGCCGCGGCTCCGGCCATCACCGGGCTTTTTCCCATAGTATAATAAGAAAACAGAACACCGGAACATATAGCTATCGCTACAAAACCAAGCACCGACAATACCTTTTTCACCCTAAGGCCTCCTTTGCTGAATCTGCATTCTTTCTGTTGAAATCATCATAGCATGGTGATGCTTTAAAGTCAATAATTCCGCCGGCAGAAACAACGGACACGGCAGCTTTAAGCAAGTTCCCGCTATGCCTTTTTATCAAACAAAGAACCGTTCTCATTTCCCGGCATACCGATAAACGCCTCCTTATCATTATGGGGAAAGAGCAATTCCATGTACAGGTTCCCCAGCAGGCTTTTTACCCTCTCCGTATCGACACCGGCAGCATAATAACCGTTCTTTTCCAGCTGTTTCAGATTTTCCAGAATCTTTTCAATCTTCTGACGTTCGGTGAGCTTCGGCTTCGGATCCTCAACGGGAGCCCTGGAAACCGGCGGTTCCATGATCGGCTTTGCTTCGGGAATATTATATACAACATTCTTGCAGGTTTTCACGAAACACTCAGGATCATATTCTGCCAAATACCCCAGCTCATCCATAGTAAGCGGTTTCTTATGATGTATTTTCAAATAAATATTTACAAGAAGAAGATCCTTTCCCATCGCTCCCTCCTTTGCTGTACCGCTTTTTAAGCAGCTTTCCTGATTCTGCGTTGCGAACCAACAAAAACCCCTGCAAATCCGTGTGCATCCGCCGGAGGCTCTTAAGGAAGCGACGATTTCATCTGCGCTTCCTCAGGTTTTCTTAGGCGGCGTACTAATGAGGCGTGCTTTGCACCCTCTTGAAACCTTAGAAAACCTTTTCGCCTTTCACACTTTCCGACATGCCGGCACAAACAATTCATGAAATCGAGCAGGAAGAATCGCCGTTCTTGCGATTCTTCGAGGAATGATTTAGATTTTCTTAGGCTGGGTACTAAAAAGGTGGGCTTGCCCCCTCTTGCCGCCTTAGAAAATCTTCATTCCTTTCACACTAACCACTTTGATTTCAACACCAGATTATTACAGTTTTTATATCCCAGCTTGTCATAAAAGCAGTTATGCCACGCATCGTTTACTGCCTGAAGCTGGATCATGGAGCCGCCGTATTCTCTCACCTTCGCCTCAAGCATTTCCATAAACCGCGTGCCGATCCCCCTGCCCTGATACCCGTGAGCAATCACAATCTCCACCAGGTCATAGGCCTGAATATCGTCATACTGTTCAAAATATCCCATGACAAAGCCGATTGTTTCCCCTGTTGTCTCTTCACTGTCCTCTTCCAGCATCATACACAGGGAATCCTCCCTGCTCCACACCTGATGAATACGCCTGTAAACCGTCTCCTCTGTCCACGCTCCCTCTTCATAAGTATTGTAATACTCTATGTAAAGACGACTTGCCACATCCATATCTTTTTCTGTCATCACGCGGCACACCATATTCGAGTACCCCCATTCCTTATATTGACCCCGGATCCCATATCTCACTTCTACTGCCGTCAAAAACTGCAGGCGATCATCAGATGCTCTCTCCCACTACTTGTATCATATCATTTTTTACCGTCCTGTCAAGAAACAGCCATTTTTTTATTGACTTTCGAAATATACATTGTTAAAATAAATTTATCTATTGCAGCTATGCGGAAAGGAAGTGGTTAATATGACGAGAACAAATGTAAGAAAGACAAATTCCTACAGCGGAAATGTTATATTAGCTGATTCCTGCCCTCCTCTGCAGTTCTGACGATTCCTTATTGCACCGGCATTCCGGCCTTAAATCAGCTATGGCATACCGCAGGGTATGTCTTTTTTGTTGATCTGAATATTTTGATCTGAAAGCCCCTCTCATTTGTTCTCCAATATCTGCAATACTGTAACTATATTGATTTGCGAACAAAGAAAGAGGTATCAGATGAAAAAATTCAAAAACATGATGGAGTCATACCACACCAGAAACAGAGCATGCCTTCACGATCTCTACACCGACAAACAGATATACTACAGCTCTGTCTCCAGCTCCTGCCAGCCCGTTGAAGATGAGAAAATCTTCGACTACCGCACACTATCCTTCCAGTTTACCGGCACGGGCTTCCGGACACCGGAGCAGATGATTCTCCATGTATGGATACCGGAAAATGTCCTGTCACCTGAAAACACCCGAATCCCTGAAGATATAAATATGTCGGAAAACACACTGCCTCCGGAAGCTGACAGTAGGACCACCATCTGCTCCTTATTCCGCACGGCATACGAGGACTGGCTTCTCCGGCTGCTGGCCGCTCCCGTAAACGCGTTGTCGGAAAGCTTTCAAAATGACCACAAGGATACCAGGGAAAAAATCTTCTTTGCCATGCAGGAACCGGGCCCCGTGGTTCTCACCAGAAACGGCTGTCTCCATGTGAAGGCCAGACAGGCCTTCCGCCTGAAAATAATCTGCCGCTTCCCCCTGATGAACGGAGTCCTTGTCCATGGTAAAAACAGCTATAAGGGAATCAGGACACTGCTGAATCTTATCTGCGACCGCCTGGAAGCAGCAGACCTGGCTGCTCTTCAAAAGCATGTACGGCTCTATTCCCGCCAGCTGCAGATCCGCGCCTTTCTGAAAGAAAACGGGCTGCTGGCCTTCCTTGCGGACGGCAGCATCCTGCCGAGACAGGGTACCACTCAGCTGCCCCTTCCCGGCGCGGTTCCCTTTCAGTCACCGCCTTCCCTGCGGGTTACGCTGCACCTCCGGGACGGATGCGTCCTCACCGGCATGGGCTTAAAATGTGGCGTTACCCTTATCACCGGAGGAGGCTATTCCGGAAAAAGCACCCTCCTGGACTGTCTGGAACAGGGAATTTATCATCATGTGAGCGGTGACGGTCGGGAATATCTGATTTCAGACGAAAGTGCCGTAAAAATATACGCGGAAGACGGCCGGTACCTGTCATCCACAGACCTGTCTCCGTTTTTTACCTGGCTGCCGGGAAATAACGACCCCCGCTGCTTTGGCACACCCCATGCCAGCGGCAGCGTTTCTCAGGCCGCCGGCATCGTGGAAGCTGTCTATGGCGGCAGCCGCTGTCTGCTGATCGACGAGGACACCAGTGCCGCTAACTTCATGATACGGGATGAAACCATGCGCAGGCTTATCAAAAACGAGCCCATTATCCCCTTCACGGACAGAATACTGGAATTAAAGGAGCAGGGCATTTCCACGGTACTTGTCATCGGCGGTTCCGGAGAATACTTAAAATACGCCGACCGGGTCCTGCTGCTGGAAGATTACTTGGTATCTGATGTGACCGGGCAGATCCACCGGATTCGACCGGCCGGGCCAGGTGCAGCGGCTTCACCCGTTCCCGATGCCAGGCCAGGTGCGGCGGCTTCACCCGTTACCGATGCCAGGCCAGGTGCAGCAACTTCACCCGTTCCCGATGCCGGGCCAGGTGCAGCGGCTTCACCCGTTACCGACGTGCCCGCCGCTGCAGCCTCCGCTGCTTCTGTGCCTGTTACCGGAACCCATTCCTGGATGCACCGTAAGGTTCTCCCCCTCTCCGGAGAAAGCACGGATTTTTCCTGCGGGCAGTGCGTGCAGATTGAACATGCGCGCTATCTTAAAATCGGCGGCTTCACTGCGGATATAACCCGTCTGACGGCGCTCACGGAAAGCGCACAGGCGGGCAGCCTCATCTGGCTTCTGGAAAAGCTTCTCTCCCGGGAATACAGCAGGAATGCCGATCTGCGGGACATCTGTGAAGCTGCGGCAGAAACACTGTTTCACGACTCCCTGGACACCGTACCGGCCTCCCGGGCCCATCAATATGAGCTATGGCTGGAGCAGATTCGCAGCCTGGACCTGATCCTGGCCGCCTGCCGCCTGCGCCCGGGTACCGGCCCATTGTAAACATATGCTTCCAGGCTCACATGGGAAAGGGGGCTTACCACCCCCTTTTTCATCCTCTTTTCGTTTTATCCTCCCCCGTAACCTCCATGTCGCGGCCCTGCCGCGACTCACAATCCCAAGGCCAGCAAGCTGGCCTGTGAGAAATGCCGTATTTCCGGCATTTCTCGGTGTGAGACTTAGAACTTCCAAGTCAGCTTGCTGACTTTGCGAAGCAGCCCTTGCTGCGAGTGAAAACTGCTGTAGGCAGTTAGAAATTCTTCTCACGCTTCCCGTCATACCGCCAACGGCGGCAGTGCCGTCTTTGACGGCACAAACAATCCGTGAGAAAAACGCTGCTCTTGCGTTTTTCCGTGTGAGAT
>CAJTKW010000057.1:14391-26525 GCA_910577035.1 uncultured Acetatifactor sp. | reverse complement strand
CGTCCAAGGCTTTTGTTGCAAATTTTTCGGGACATTTTCAAAAATGCTTGACACTATTTTAATTTTTTTCCATGTTTCCTGACATCTATTTGCCTGTGTCTGCGCTTCTCTTCTCAAAGTCTTCAATGTACTGCACGATCAGCCTCACTGTGCCCTCTACCCCCAGCACGCTGCTGTTGATGCAGAGGTCGTAGCTGTCGGCGCGGCCCCATTTCTTTGAAGAATAGTAGTTGTAATAACTCTGGCGCTGCTTATCCTTCTTGATAATCATATCCCTGGCCTTTGCCTCGCTTAAGTGGTATCTCTCCATAATACGCCGGATCTTGGTCTCATTGTCGGCATATATGAACAGCTTCACCACATTATCACTGTCTGCCAGGGCATAATCCGCACAACGGCCTACAATGACGCAGGGGCCCTCCTCGGCAATCTTCTTAATGGTGTCGAACTGCGCCAGAAAAACCTTGTGGCTGATGGGCATATCCACAAAGGAAGACGCGTTGTAACCGAAGGAATAGGTGTCCATTACCAGATTATACAGAAAGGAATTTGTGGGACGCTCGTCATGATTCTGAATCATTTCCTCACAGAAGCCGCTCTCCTTTGCCGCCCTGGTCAAAAGCTCCTTGTCGTAACAGGTGATACCGAAATATTCCGCTACCTTTTCACCGATTTCACGCCCTGCGGAGCCAAACTGCCTTCCGATTGTAATCACTGTATTCATTCTGCCTACCTCTCTTCCGCCTATAGTCTGTAAATTGCTTCACCTGCTATAATTATACACTAAATTGTCACGTTACACAAGATATTGACGCAAAAAAGCATCACAGAATCAGCGCAGCCCGGATGCCATTACCCCGCCATCGTATGCAGCAGATGCAGGAAATACTCCGGCAGGGGCGCACAGGTCTCGATGTATTCCCCCGTAGAAGGATGCCTGAAGCCCAGGATCTTTGCATGCAGTGTCTGGCCCTGTAAACGGTAAGGGCATTTCCGGCTGCCGGCATAGACCTCATCCCCCAGCAGCGGATGGCCGATGCTGGCCATGTGGACCCGAATCTGATGGGTTCTGCCCGTCTCCAGCACACATTCGATATGGGTGTAATCCCGAAAGCGCTCCAGCACTCTGTAATGGGTTACCGCCCGCTTCCCGTTCCGTTCGTTTACCGCCATTTTCTTTCGTTCCGTGGGATGCCTGCCGATGGGCCTGTCTATGGTGCCGTTATCCTCCTTCAACACACCCTGGCAGATGGCCTCGTAACGCCGGACCACGGTATGTTCCTTCAGCTGCCCGGCAATACAATTATGGGCGGCATCATTTTTACAGACAATGACTGACCCTGTAGTGTCCCTGTCAATGCGGTGGACGATGCCGGGACGCATAACTCCGTTGATCCCGGAGAGACTGTCCCCGCAGTGGTACATCAGGGCATTGACCAGGGTGCCGCTGTAATGCCCCGCCGCCGGATGCACCACCATGCCCTTGGGCTTGTTGACCACGATCACATCGTTGTCCTCATACAGAATCTCCAGGGGAATATTCTCCGGCACAATCTCCGGCTCAACCGCCTCCGGCAGCTCAAATTCCACCCGGTCCTCCGGCCTTACCCTGTAACTGGCCTTCACGGGTTCACCGTTGACATTGACGTTGCCGGCACTTATCATTTTCTGAATATACGAACGGGACAGGGTATCCATCAGCAGCGCAAGGCACCTGTCGATTCTCTCGTTTTCTTCCCTCTCCGTGATTTCAAAGCAAAATCTGTCCATATCCTATTTCATTTCCCTGTATTTATTCTGTTTAAAATTCAGAAATTCCAGATCCTTCTCCTGGAACACAAACAAAAACAGGATAAACAACCCGATTACGGAGACCACGATATAACAATCTGCCACGTTAAAAACCGGGAAATTAATCAGTACAAAGTAGATAAAATCCACCACATAGTCAAAACGGAAGCGATCTATCATGTTTCCCAGCCCACCGGCGACCACCGCCGCCAGCAGAATGTGCACGATTCTGAACTTTTTTTCAACGGGCAGCTTGAACAGGAAAAACAGGATCACCGCCAGAAATACGAAACCGACAAAGAGGATAAAAACTTTCTGATTCTGCAGCATGCCGAAAGCCGATCCTCTGTTTTCCAGATATTTTAATTCCAGCACACCGTCGATCAAAACATAGGCCTGACTGTCTTTTAAGTGCAGTATTGCCAGATATTTGGTAAACTGGTCCAGCACAAGCAGCAGCCCCGCCACAACCAGATCCACCAGCAGCATAATTATTTTCATCCGTTTTTGATTCTTTTTAAGCATGGGCATCCTCTTCACTGAAATATATTTCATTGATTGCGGCCAGAATCTCTTCCTCCGTCACCGTTGTGTCCGTCACCGCCCGTCCTATTTTTTTCAGCAGCACGAATCGGATCTTTCCCGATTCCATCTTTTTGTCGGATTTCGTCAATCTTAAGACTTCCTTGGGATCGATCCCGTCCACTGTAATAGGCAGGTTAAAGGGGACAAACATATCCCTGATCTCGTAATACTCCTCCATGGACAGCAGCTCCCGCTTCCAGGAAATGTACGCCGCAGCCACCGCGCCCAGAGCCACGCATTCGCCATGAAACAATTCAAAATGCTTTGCCTTCTCCACGGCATGTCCTATGGTATGGCCGAAGTTCAGCAGCGCCCGGTCACCCTTCTCCGTCGGATCCTTTTCCACCACCAGCTTCTTCACCATACAGCTGCGCATCAGCATTTCCTGCAGCACATCCATATCTCTCTCGCAGATCTCATACATATTTTGAATCAGCCATTCGTAAAATGCCGCATCCCGGATCAGCCCATGCTTCATAATCTCCGCAAAACCGGAAAAATACTGCCTGTCTTCCAGGGTCGTCAGAGTTTCCAGATTCATATAGACAAGCCTTGGCATTTTAAAGGCCCCTACCATATTCTTGTATCCGTCGAAATCCACACCGGTCTTACCGCCGATACTGCTGTCCGCCTGGGATAACAGCGTGGTAGGCACCTGCACAAAATCTACGCCCCTTAAGTAGGTGGCCGCGATAAAGCCGGTGGTATCCCCCACCACTCCTCCCCCCAGGGCCAGCAGCAGATCCTTTCTGTCAAATTCCTCTTCGATCAGAAAACGGTATGCTTCCCTGACCGTATCCAGGGTTTTATTTTCTTCCCCCCGGGGAAAAGCATACTTTACCGCCTTCAGGCACTTTCCCTGCAGGAGAACAAGTACCTGGTCCCCGTAAATTTCATCCACCTTGGAGTCCGTAACAATACAAACCCTTCTGTTTTCCAGCCCCAGAGCTTCCAGCTCCGTCAAAAGCTCCTGAAATCCCCTGGTAAATACAATATCGTAGCAGGGCTTCTTTTCATACAGAATCGATAATCTCTCCGACATGTTTCCGTTCTCCCGATTGTAATATGATATGATACTCATTCTAATATGATATGATACTCAAAGAGCCCGCAGGGCGGACTCTCACGTTTCCTCATTCCGACAGGAAAATTCCTGCAGACCGGAGGATACCGGCCTAATGATTGTTGTTGATCGGCATATCAAAGGAACCGCCGAAAATATCCTGAAAGTCACCTGAAATATCCACGCTTGCAGGGGTAATAATAAAAATGTAATGAGAAACCTTCTGCAGATTGCCGGAAATGGCATAGCAGGAACCGCTGGTGAAATCAATGATCCGCTGGGCAATATCCACATCCAGCCCCTCCAGGTTCAGGACCACGGTCCTGTTGGCCAGAAGGGTCTCCGTAATCTCTCTTGCATCCTCCACGGATGTCGGCTTAATCACACATACTTCCATGCCGTTGCTGCCGGCAGATCTTCTGGCCGCAGGCTGCTTGATAGGGGTGATCTTGCTGGTGGGGGCAGTCTTTCTCACGGCCCGGTCGTCTGCCGGCTCGTCCTCCTTCAGCTTCTGTGATTGTGCCTTTCTGGAAGGCGGTGCCTCTATCTCCTCATCGTCGTCAAGATAATCTTCGTCGAAGTACTCGTCGTCATCCTCGCCGTTCAGCTTCATGTAATTTAAGAACTTGTCCATTACTCCCATATTTACACTACCATGCCTTTCCGCTCACCAAAGATACCGGTTCCGACTCTCACATATGTAGAGCCCTCCTCCACAGCAACAGAGTAATCGCCGGTCATCCCCATGGACAGCACATTCATACTAATATTATCAATGTTTTTATCGTATATGTCAACAGACAATTGTTTCAGGCGCTTAAAATATATGCGATTTTCCTCCGGTGTCTCCGTAAAGGGTGCAATGGTCATCAGTCCCTCCACCCGGATTCCCGGCAGTTTTGCCGCTTCCTCCGCCAGGGCGCAGGCCTCCTGTACCGTCACGCCGAACTTGCTTTCCTCCTCCGCCACGTTCACCTCCAGAAGGATGCGGACGGTTACCTGTTTTTTCACGGCCTCTTTGCTGATTTCCTTCGCCAGCTCCAGAGAATCCACACTATGGATCATCCAGACCTTCCCTACAATATATTTCACCTTGTTCCGCTGCAGGTGGCCGATCATGTGCCAGCGGATGTCCTCCGGCAGAACGGGCATCTTCTCCATCAGCTCCTGCACCTTATTCTCCCCAAAATCCCGGACTCCCGCCTCATAGGCCTCCCGGAGCATCTCTAAAGGCTTGGTCTTGCTCACCGCAATCAGACATACCTGCTCCCTGTCCCGTCCGGTCCGCGTACATGCCTCTATGATTTTTTCCTCTGTTTGCGCTATATTTTCCCGAATCATACCACTGTCTTCTCCTCATGCCGTCCCCGGCAGCTCTCCCGATTTCCGCGGGCAAAAGATATTTGCCTGCGGAGCCAATACCTTTATTATATACGATTTGCCGCAATTTACAATACCCTGTCTTTCGACAGGGTATTGCAGATATATCGCTTTGCGTTCTCAGGTATTTTCAGGTATTTTCGTCTAAATATAGCTGAACGCGATTATTGATGGCCTCCGCCGTTGCCTTGGGAGATTTGTTTTGCGTTACCATCGTTCTGAGCTCTTCCATGAGAATACTTCTGATCTGGGAATAACCGGATGGTGCCGCCGTACAGCTTTCCAGAAACGCTTTCGCCTGATGGAAGGGAGTCTCTCCGTCCGCAAACATCGGCATTTCCTTCTCACTATACCAATACAGATACCTGCCGGATTCCTCTACTATGTAATCCTCCCAGACCGGCCTGCGGACGCTCATGGACCAGGGCCAGCCTATTGATTTCGACTGTAATTCCTTTCCAAACAGGGTCTCCAGGAAGTAAGCGGCCTTCTCAGGATCTGCGTTGACGTTTACCACCAGCACTCCGCCATAGGCCTGGAGGTAATTCCCTCCTGTACCTTCCGTGGGATACCCGATTATCCGTCCGTTTTGCGTCCCGATCTGCTCATAAAATGTAAAAAGATTCGTAATAGAGTGGAAATATCCTCTTACAAGATCCTTTCCCTCATTCAGCCAATCCTCCGTATTCACACTGGCAAGGCTCAGATCCGTACTGAAAAGCTCCAGCAGACGAAGGAATCTTTCGTCGTCAAAATGGCATTTCCTGTTTTCCCAGTCTATCAGAAAGGAATCCGCCAGGCTGAAATTTAAAAGAATCAATAAGCCTGTGTCCGGCTCAATATACTTTCCCATACCGTTAAAAGGAGAATCACGAAGTGCGCAGGTCAGTGTTCCCTCCTCCATCAGGCCTATAATGTCCTCCAGCCTCCAGGTATCTTCCGGCCAGACATCCGCGCCTGCCACAAGAGTCTCCGCGAATACGGCAGGGGGGATTCCGTAAAGTGCTCCGTCAATCGTTCCGATTTGCAGGGCTCCGGGCAGAAGCTCTTCTAAAAACGCTTCCGGGAGCAGCTCCCCAATATCAAGCAAAGCACCCTTCTCTTTCAGCATGTACATATCCTCTAGGGAAACAAACAGCAGATCCGGTCCCCCTCCCTGCGTCAGCTCCGCCAGGATTCTGGCACGGTTCTCCTCCGCAGAAGCATTTTCATATTCATAGGAAAATGCCGGAGTCTCCATGGAGGCAGTGCGCGTACAGGCAATCACCAGTTCCGAACTCTCTCCTAAGTAAACCAGATCGCTCACCCGGACAGCCTCTGAGTCCGTCGGTTTCTGTTCCTGCAGCGTCATAAGCCATTCCTTCCGCTGGCCTTCTTTCATTTTATAGCTGCTCAGATAAAGAACGGGTGTCTGCCCTTTTCGCGGCACCAGCAATATATGAAAAGAGTTTCCCAGACCACTCTCCTTCAGGTCGAACACCAGATCTCTTTTGCCGCTGACCACATTCCACTTTACAATTCCGTTCGTTTCGATCGTTTGGGTTCTATAGTATATATCGTTCCCCTGCATCCCGTATATCTCACAAATGTCAGAAGCAGAAGCCTCTGTCCGGGCTATAGAGACCAACTGCTTCCCGGCTGTGTCCGCCAGCAGGAATTCATAGCATCGTTCCGAACGGTTATAAACAGGGAAAATGATTTCTCCCCCCGGGGTACGTAAAGATGTCGTCAACTGCCGGGTTTCCTCCAACAGGAGTTCACCGTTTTGATCAAACAGAAAGAGCCGGACGTTCTGATTACTCTCCGGTTTTCTCACATAGATGTTGCCTTCCCTGTCACAGCGCCAGTCAATATCCTGACACAATAGCAGCTCCCGGGCTTCCTCCTGCGCGACGAGCCCTTTTTCCAGATACTGCTCCCAGTACTCCACAGCCCTGTTGTCTCCTGCAAGATCCGTGTAAATCATCTTGTCTTCGTTCTGACGGTACATTCCCTCGCCGTCCTGCTCAAAGCCGGCCCACCGGAATACATAATGGGCTTCATCGAGCATGTCCATGCCAAGCAGGGCACCCCGTTTTCCTTTCAACCCCAATTCCTCCGGGGTAAAAGATTTCACTCTGGATTCGCCGCTGACCGTGTCATATAGTTCCAGAAAATATTCCGACTCGGATTCCCTGCTGTGGCACAGATACCAAAACAACTGTCCGCAGACACCGGCATCCCGAAGGTATGTTTCCTTACCGGCATCATATGTATGGCTTATGGGCAGGTATTTTCCTGCCCATAAAGCCTCATCTGTCGTTATTTTTTTCGGTGGGGCAAACCCTTCCTGCATCCAGGTTTCCTGCCCTTCCTCCGACGGGGAAGATAAATCCGCTGATTCCTCCGGAGACGGGGTATTCTCCCTCTGGCCGCAGCCGGAAAAAAACGTCAAGATCAAAGAAAACAGCAATACTGAGACATACTTTTTCATAGTGGAAATCCCTCCTGTACCATAAGAATTCCTACCGTCAGCGCCCTTCATCTCACTCCATCCCCGAATACGCTCTCCGCAAGCTCCCGGCAATACTCTAAGGAAAAGCTTTCGTCCTGTTTTGAAATCTCATTGCGGGCCGCAAGCTCCTCCGTATACTCTGCCAGAGGATAAACCGTCACGCCGCCAAATCCCTTCTCCAAATGGCAGACCACAGGCAGCACCCCATACTCCGTAATAACTGTGTCCCCGTTTTCATCCAGGCCAATGGTGACCTGCGCCAGGCCGCCTACCATGCGGTTGGCGACACCCGTTCCGGTACCGGAGGTCCAATTGACAAAGTTGCCCAGAGAATAATAGACGAGCGCCTGATTTCCGTTATCCGAGGTTATCAGCTCTATGGGCTCTATCACATGGGGATGGGTGCCAAGGATCAGGTCCGCACCGTTTTCCGCAAGGATTTTGGCCCAGCTTTCCTGATTCCCGGTCTGCTCCAGCACATACTCCTTTCCCCAATGGGGACAGACTACCACAAAATCCGCCAGCTCCCGGGCCCGCTTCAGGTCCTCGATTACCCTGTCCTCCTCAAGCAGGTCCACCGCATAGGGCATGTCCTCCGGCAGCGGGATTCCGTTGGTGCCATAGGTATAATTCAGAATGGCAATACGGATTCCCTGCTGTTCATACACGTAGATTTCCTGTTGTGATTCTTTGCTGCCATGAATGCCCAGCACCGGCGTGTCGGGATAATTCTCCTGCCAGAAGGACAGGCAGTTTAAAACTCCCCGTTTCCCTTTATCCAATGCGTGATTTGTGGCGTGAAGCACCACATTAAAGCCCGCATCCATCAAGGCATCTCCCAGCTCACAGGGCGCATTAAAGGCCGGATAGCCGGACACTCCAAGCTCTGTGCCGCCGATAATGACCTCCTGATTCACCAGCGCCAGATCCGCCTCCCGGATTTCCTCCTGGAGATTTGCAAATATGGCACTGAAATCATAGCCCCCTTCCGGCTTCTTCCCGCTTTCCGCCAATGGCGTGTGCAGCAGGATGTCCCCTGCCATCACAAGCCTGATCTCCGGCAGCGGTTCGGGCAGCTCCTGTTCTGTTGCCGAAGCCTTATCTGATGCGGCAGTCTCCGAAGCTTCTTTTTCTGTGGAAATCGTTCCGGCATCTGTTCCTGTTGCCGAAACCTGCTCCCCGGACTGTATAAGCACCGCCCCGGAAGAAACCGCCGTTTCCGGTACTTCTGGCTGCGCCAGACTGCCGCAGCCAGAATACACCGTCCATGACAGAAGCAGACATAAAAAAGCTCTCCTGATTTTCTTGTTGTTATTCTTTTTGCTTATCACTGTAATTTCCCTGCTTTCTGTATTCCTCACGGCATGCCGTAAAGCCAATTACAAGGCTTTCTTTATTCTCGGCGCGGCCCAACACCGCCGAAACCGGTTTTCCGTCTTTTTCGGCAAATACCAGCGGCTGCCTGCCGTCCAGAAATCTTTGATACCAGGCATCGTATCCGTAAAGTCCGGAATTGTCCGCTCCCAGAATATCATAACACATTGCAAGGACGTCCTTTAATTCCTGCTCCGTTTCTATTTGCTTCACGGATACATGCACGGCCCTGTCATGTACGGACTTCTGCCGGACTTTTTTCTCCAATGCAGTTGTATCCTTTCGGTGCAATGTACTCTCTTCCATGCCGCAAGGCATGTAATCTTCCAGCAGGGAAGATGTCTCCTGATTCATCCCAACCTCCATGCCGCAGCCTTATTGTTCCAGATACTGGATAAACTGGTCGTCCGTGACTGCCGCCGCATCCAGCACAATATAATCATACACATTCAGGCCGTATTTTGTATTGGACTTCACAATGGCATATTCGTCATTCTGATACAGAATATTGATCTGTTTAAAGTCCGCATACCCTTTGTTCATATTATAGACGCCGATCAGCATGGCCCGCTTGCTCACCACATAGGTCTCCTGTCCGTCCAGCTTATACAGGATGTCTCCCGCATTTAAGAGGGAGCTGTCCAGATAATACTCCTTGGTCTCGGAGGAATAGTTATAAACCTCCACCTCCAGCTGCTCGCTGGAAATCGTTCCGTCCTCCAGATAGCACTGCCGCATAATGCTGTCTCCGCCGCTGTTTCCCCCGGGAATCAGGAATTCCTCGGGAATCAGGTAAAAGTCCTTCTGCACAATGGCGGAAAGAGGAATCTTTAATCCCGTCTCATCCTCCACGATCAGCTCCACATCCAGGAACCTGTCGTTGATAAAGGTAACCATGGAATTGTTAAACTCCAGCTTCAGGTATGTATTGCCGTCGGCATTGGTAATCATAAATACCTTTGCCCAGGATTCATACTGATTCTTAAGGAAACGCACCTTTATATATTCTTCCTGCATCAGCTCCGCCCCTCTTACCGCATCCACAGGAATTACCAGGGACCAGTTCTCGCTGGTAGTCAGCTTGTATACCGGATCGTTCACCGCCATCAGGGAATTGCCCAGCATCTGCTTCTTTTCGTAGCCGCTTTCCTTTGTGTCAAAGGTGGCCGCCGTCACATTCTGGGCCTTCAGCTCCTCATAGCCGTCCACCCAGTAGGCAACCACGCCTGTAACCGGTGCATAATAATAATTAATGGTGTTTGCGCCGGCGGCCCCGTTCAAATCGGCAATATTCTTCAGCATGTTTACATTTGCCAGCTTGAGCACCGTATTCCGGAGAGAATTTTTAAAGTCATAGACCACGTCATAGCTGGCACTGTCATATCCGTGGGAGAAATTGATAATCTCGCTTCGAAATTCCGCCAGCTCCCGGTTGCTTAAGGTATTCGTCTCCGGGTCTGCCGCCTCCAGCTCCTCGCTGAGCCGTCCCGTCTCGTCAACCACGTAGACCAGGCCGTTTTTGGCCAGCCTTTCGCCCTCCCTGGCAAAATAATTGACATAGCCTGCAGCCTGATTGTAAACCACGGTTTCCTCCCGGAGGACCACCCCCCGGTAAACATTGTCTACCGCGAGAGATCCCTCCTGAACCTCGTAACGCACGATATGGCCGGTCTGAAAATATATGATGACACAAACCACCACATAAATGAAAATAACGCCGAAGATAATCATACCGATATTCAGATTTAATGGCTTTCTATATTTTCTGATCTTACTCTGCTTTGCCACCCTCTGCCGCCTCCACGTAAGCGAAAATCTTCATTCCGTTCACAATAAAGCCCCGGCATTACCGAGGCTTTCTGCTTTTCTACCTTATCTTTTGTCTTTTCCAACCTTAGTCTCTTTATAGGGAAATCAGTACCTTATCCTTCATACCGGCGGGAAGCTCCGACTCGTCCATGGAAACGCTTAAAATAAATGTCACGTCAAACCTTTTACTCAGGGATTCCAACTTATCCACGGTTGCCGTAATATCCTGTCCTTCCAGACAGGCAATCTTTAAAAAGCTGTCAAAATACATCTGCTGCAGATCGTGGTCCTGAGAAATAATCCCGCAGACCAGCCCGATAAATTCACTGCTGTTTTCAATCATATACTGGGATACATCAATGAGACGCACCCGGTTATTGAGCTCGTACATATGTTTCGTGCTCTTGTCAAGATACACGATATTACCGGAAATCTCTTTTATTTCACTGTTTACCTTATCCAATAACTGCTTTGTCTTGCCCTTACCCTTATTGCCTACAATTAATTGAACCATTGGAAACCCTCCTGTAGTATGTGATACATTAATTATAAGGGATATGCCCTTAAAAAACAACCCTATTTCTGAATCTCCTCCAGTAAATCTGCCATAGACACGTACAGCTCCTGTGTAGACGGGACTCCCATGGCAACGGCTATGTAAGGCGCTCCGTTCACGTCCCTGGCCAGCAGCATCAGGCAGTGCCCCGCGGCCTTGGTAGTGCCGGTCTTGCCGCCGATGACGGTAACACCGGAAGGCGCACTGTAACCGGAACCGGTCTTGAGAAACTGGTTTGTAGTAGCCCGGTCAAACTGCTTCTCCTGTCCGTTCTTGTCATAATAAACGGTCTGGTATCCGGTCATATGGATGATCTCGTTAAACGTCTCGTACTTAATGGCCTCGTTAAACATCAGGTACAGGTCATAGGCCGTCGTATAATGATTGGGATCCGTCAGGCCGTGGGGATTGGCAAAATGGGTGTTGGTGGCACCGATCCGGGCCGCCTCCTCATTCATCATCTCCACAAAGTGATCCACACTGCCGCCCACATTCTCGGCGATCAGCATGGCGGCGTCATTAGCGGAATAAATCAGAAGAATCCGCAGCGCCTGGTCCATGGTCATGGTATCCCCGCTTTTGAGCCCGCACAGCACGGCGCCTGCTTCCGTTATATTCACCGAATTACCGGCAGTCAGCCGCTGGTCAAGATTGCCGTACCTTAATACCACCAGCGCCGTCATCACCTTGGTCAGGCTGGCAGGATTTAACGTCTGATGGACATTTTTGGCATAGATAACCTGATTATCATTTACGGACAAAAGAAGGGCGGCTGATGTTTTGGACATATCCGCATCCGTTCCTTCCGTCACGTCACCCGTAACCACACAGAGGTTCCTGGAAAACGGAACCGCAGTCCCTGTGTCCTGTCCGGAAATAACATTAAAGCTGCTGATATTGGAACCGGCACTGTAAGCCATGTCAAAAGCGGCATTGCCGCATCCCGAAAGCGTGAGGGCCATGGCCGTCAGCAGACAGGCGATGCCTGTCCCATATCTTCTATTTGTACATTTCACGCCACTCTAAATCTCCTCTGTCAAGGGACTTAATCAACAGTTCCGCACTGGCCAGATTTGTGGCCA
>CAJTKW010000057.1:11837-14381 GCA_910577035.1 uncultured Acetatifactor sp. | reverse complement strand
CGGAATATTGTGTATATCGCAAAGCCTTACCACGTTATTTACATCCGGTTCATGGACCTTGGGCGTCAACGGATCTCTCAGAAAGATCACCAGATCCATCTGATTATGCTCGATCTGAGCGCCGATCTGCTGCTCGCCTCCCAGATGTCCGGCCAGAAATTTGTGTATATTCAGATTAGTGACCTCCTCGATCAGGCGGCCCGTAGTACCGGTAGCATACAAGTCGTTTTTGCTTAAAATCCCCCTGTAAGCAATACAGAAATTCTGCATCAGCTTCTTCTTTGAATCATGTGCAATCAGTGCAATATTCATAAACTAGTCCCCTCTCTATTTTGTCTTTTTAGCCTGAAGCCTTATGTTCAAAACAAACCCCATCCCCATAAACAAACTTAACAATGAAGTCAGCCCGTAGCTGACAAACGGAAGCGTCAAACCTGTATTCGGAAGAATGAATGTAGTTACACCGATATTGATAAAGCCCTGAAAGGCAATCCAGCCTCCCACGCCGGCAGCAACGATGGTTCCGGCGAGGTCTTTCGCCTGCCTGGCCACCGAAATACATTCCAGTGAAATTCCGAAGATCAATACAATGACCGCAACACTTCCCTTAAAGCCAAACTCCTCTCCGATCACCGCGAAAATAAAGTCCGTCTGCGCCTCCGAAATGAAGTTACCGTTCTTTACCGAAGTGATCTCGTTATTCTTATATCCCTTCCCCTCCAGTTGGCCGGAGGCGATGGCCGTCACCGAATTCAGCTGCTGGTAAGCCTCCGCATCCCTGTATTCGTCCGGCTTGAAAAAGGCCATGATACGTTTCTGCTGGGAATCCGTCAGCAGCTTGCTGTCCGGCTGCAGTGCCAGGGAAATCAAAAGAGCCACCGCCGGTACGGCTATTAAAATCACACTGATTACCAGCTTCCAGCTGATTCCTCCCGCAAACATCACCACACAGAAAATAACGACAAGTACAATGCTGGTGGACAGATCCGGCTGCCTGTAAACAAGATACAGGGGCAGCGCCACAAGCAGGACACAGCTGCCGATAATCATGACAGTGTTCAATCTCTTTCTATATCTCATAATAAACTGTGCAAAGAATAAAATCAACAAGATTTTAGCAGTTTCTGAGGGTTGAAATCGAAGCCCCCCGATCTCCAGCCACCGCTGGGCTCCGAGACGCCCTTCACTTCCCAGATACCTCACTGCCAGCAGCAGAGCCAAATTCAGCGCATACATCAGCCAGTTCAGTTTCAATATCCATGTGTAGTTGAAAAAGGAAATGATAATCATCAGCGCGATACCCGCCACCACTCCGACCAGCTGCCTGGTCTGAAGTGACGGCTCCGCGCTTCCGATGGCCATGATACCGATGGCAGCCAGGGCCGCCACCATAAGTACCAGTTTGAAATCATAATCCCGCAGCTTAAATCTTGTAAACATATCTACCTCAAATGTTATCCTTACTGCTCAGCATATCGACAATGGGAATGTTGGCGTAAAGAGTGGGTTTTCCCCTCTCCGCCTTGCTTCCCTTTGTATTTATCTGGATTTCCATGTTTTCCGTATCGATCTTCATGTACTTGGAAATCACCTTGGCAATATCCGTTTTAATCAGCTCCATCATCTCCGGGGAGCAGTTCACCCTGTCCGAGATCAACAGGATCTTTAACCTGTCCTTGGCAATCTGGCAGGAGCTTTTTCTGCGAAAGAAATTTCTCATTTTGCTCCTCCCTATATTTTATGAAAGATTCCGCTCACCCTGGTCCAGAAGGAAATCCCCTTTTCGAAATTCAAAAACGGTACTTCTCTTCCCTCAACACGCTGTACTACGTTTGCATAGGCCTGTCCGGCGGGGCTCGCCCCTCCTACCAGGGGCTCCCCCTGATTCGTGGAGATTACCACATTCTCATCATCAGGTATGATACCGATCAACGGCACCGCCAGAATATCCACCACATCCTGAGCAGACATCATGTCCCCCCGCTTTACCATATCCATGCGGAGCCTGTTAATAATCAGATCCATCTGCTTAAAGCCGTTGGCCTCCAGAAGCCCGATGATCCTGTCAGCATCCCGGATGGCAGATACCTCCGGCGTTGTTACCACCAGCGCCCTGTCAGCCCCTGCAATGGCATTCTGAAAGCCCTGTTCGATCCCTGCGGGGCAATCCAGGATAATGTAATCAAACTGCTCTTTCAGCGTCTCGATGACCTTGACCATCTGTCCGGGAGTCACGGCGGACTTGTCCCTGGTCTGGGCGGAGGGCATAAGGTACAGCCCCGGATGACGCTTGTCCCGGATCAGTGCCTGCTTTACCCGGCAGCTGCCCTCCACCACATCCACCAGGTTATAAACGATGCGGTTTTCCAGTCCCATAACAACGTCCAGATTTCTCAGCCCAATATCGGTGTCGATCAGACAGACCTTTTTACCTGCTTTTGCCAGACCTGTTCCTACGTTTGCGGATGTGGTGGTCTTGCCCACACCGCCTTTACCTGAAGTGACGACAATGACTTCGGAGCCCTTTTTCTCCGCGGAAAATTG
>CAJTKW010000057.1:0-11827 GCA_910577035.1 uncultured Acetatifactor sp. | reverse complement strand
CTGTTCTTGAAAATTGATTTTCCATTTTCTGTCCCTCCATATTATTTTGTCGTCATTCTGCCGGACAGGTTTAAAAGCCCTCCAGCAAATCCTTGGTAAGTGTCTCAATAATCATCTTATTGTTCTTCATATAAGCGATTTTCGGCTGTATCTTAGGGCGTATCCCCCATTTTGACTGTTTTGTCACTGGTATGTAATTGAAATCGCCGATTTTAAGGTTTTCCGGCTCCATTTCAAGCGCTGCGATAAAGGCCCCGGGCTGTCCGTTACCGCCGGCATAGGCGTCACCGTAAAGCCCTCCCAGAACAATAATATTTTTGGCGCTGATAATCGCGCTGCCGGGATAGACATCCCCTAATACAATAATACTGTTCTCCGTCTCCAGGGTCTCTCTGTTCTTCAGGCTGCCTTTAAAAAACTGCCCGTCCTCCTCTTTGGAAAGCTTCTTTTCCGTGTGGGCCAACGCCCGGATAAAGGTCTTGTTTGTGGCTTCATCCTTGCCCACAATACAGATAATGGTCAGATTGCTGTTTTTGCTGATGGCATCCAGAATCCTGATTTCCTCCGCTCCCGACACTTCCCTGTCCTCAATGGAGAGTGCCATGGACGCATTTCCAAAGAAAGCCCTGGCCTCGGAAAGTTTATAGGAAAGCTCTTCCAGCAGCTCTTCGAAGGGAGCGTCCTTATCCAAATGTAACGCTATTCCGTTGGGAAAGCTCTTGATTAATACCAAATCCTTCATCTGTTCCTCACTTCCTTACGTGTCCCGCTGTTACAGTTCATCGGAAATTCCTTCATCCGGTTCGTCAGCTTCACCGGTGATTAATTCCTCTTCTTCCGCCAGTCCGTAATAGTACCTGATGATGTCCCTGGTAGCTTGGGCCGCGTAATCGGAAGAATATCCGAAGGGAATCCTCATGGCTACGGCAATCTCCGGCTCCTCATAAGGTGCGTAGCATACAAACAGCGCATGGTTGGGCCGGGATTTAATCTGCTCCGCCGTTCCCGTCTTGCCGGCGACGTTCACCGCCAGGTCACTGAAATAAATCTTGTTCTCCACTACCTGCCTCATGCCGGATTGGATGACGTCCCAGTATTCCTCGGGCATCTCCACCACGTTTCTCACATCCGGCTCCGGATCCAGAATCAGGTTTCCTTCCGAATCCGTCACCTTGTCCAGAAGTGTCAGATTAAAGCAGGTACCCCGGTTGGCAACGGTAGTCACATACCTTGCCAGCCCCACCGTGGTATAGCCGTTGGAGCCCTGGCCAATGGCCGAACGTACGGCATCTTCGTTGGATACCTTGGGGGAAACCTCCGCAATCTCTATTCCCGACTTTTCCGTGAGGCCGTACATATCCGCGTATTTATACAGAACATTCAGGCCCTCCGTATCGTTATAGGAACCGTTTTTCATGGCAAACCGGTATCCCAGGTCATAAAAGTAATAGTCGCAGGAGTCCCGGATGGCGGTAGTCAGGTTTTCATAGCCGTGTCCCCGCCTTCGCCAGCACCGGGGGGAGGGAGGGCCGATTTCCGTAAAGGTACCCACGCAGTTGATGCGTTCCCTGGAATTGACAATTCCTTCCATCAGGCCGGCGGTGGCAGTCACCATTTTAAAGGTGGATCCCGGGGCAAGCGTGGACTGGGTGGCATAATTCCACTGGGGATTTGCCTTGTCCGCGTTTAGCTTCGCATAATATTCCGCATCTACGGAATTGGCCATCTTATTATTATCATAGCCCGGATAGGAAACTATGGCAAGTACATCTCCGCTGTTGGTATCCGTAATGACGCAGGAGGCATTGCAGGGATCCAGCGCCAGCTGGGCCGGGGTTATATCAATGCCGTCTATGCGGTTTTTCATGAACTGATAGGCGGTAAGCCTGTTGGCGTATAACGCGTCCACATCTTCCGGGGGTATTTCCACCAGCTTCTGGTCACAGAGGATCATACAGACCTGTTTCCCGCTGATTACATCGGAAAGCAGCATATATTTGTAAAAACGCTTCTGGAATTCCGTATTTTTGTCCACTGTGGCTATGATATATTCCAGCAGACGTTCATATATCTCCCCGGAATCGGAATACCTGTCATCAATATCCAGCTTGCTCACATCGATCCAGTTTTTGGATATGCAGTATTTCAGATACTCGCTCAGGCTGATGACCTCCTCCGTAGCCCACGCGATCTGCGTCGCATCGTCGGCATCCACGGAATCGCTCATAATCACGCCGTTCCTGTTTAACAGCGATACAATATTGCTCTCGTAGGTCTGATATTCCTTCGTCAGCCTGTTATAAGGCGTTTTCCCTTCCGTCAGCTCATACTCCAGCTTTTCATACACCTGTTCCTTATATGCGAGGTACGCCTGGTAGACCTCTGCCTCCGTTTCCGTTGCTTCCCCGGATGCCAGATGCTTCAGGTCTATGATGGAATTATTGAACATGGCAAAGTAAACGTCATAGATGGGGATTTTAATATCCCCGCTGTCGGAATTTGCCGCGGCAATATATTCCCTGGCGTTAATAATCTGGCTGGAGATCAGGCCTGCCAGCTTCTGCTCCAGAATATTGTAAACCGCCTTGGTGAGATCCATGTCAACGGTAAGGTATATATCCTGCCCTGCCCGGGCTTCCTCCCGCTCTTCGATGGAAATCACCTTGCCCATATTGTCCACCACCACCTTCTCATAACCCTTAATGCCCTGGAGGGTGGTTTCAAAGGCCGACTCAATGCCTCCCTTGCCTACCACGTCGTTGATATTGTAGACATCGCTGCCCTTGCCCTGTTCTTCCATTTCGGCGTTCAGCGCCGCCAGCTCATCGGAAGAAATCTTGCCGGTATAGCCCAGCAGGTGTGCAAAATACTTACTGTCCACATATTTGCGGACGGTGTCCTCCACAATGGTGACGCCGGGCAGCTCCTGGGAGTTTTCCATAATGACGGCCACCGTCTTTTCACTGATGTCGGCAGCCACCGTGGTGCCGATATATTTACGATAAGATGTTAGATCCATGGCATAGCGGATGGTGACAAGCTTCAGCCAGTCCTCCCTGCTGTAGCCCTTCCCGGGAATAAACCGGCTCTTGGTGTCCTCCGGGTCCTCATATTCGCCGATGGCAAATTTCTTCTTTTCGGAAAGGTTCTCCATAATCGTCTCGGCGGTGGAAGCCCGCATTTCATCGTCCAGATCCTCGATGGTCCTCTTTCCGTACACGTCAGCCAGAAAACGCAGAAGGCTTGTCCCCTCCACATTAAAGGCAAATTCCCCGTCCTCGTTGATCACGATCTTGAAATCCGTAATTACATGGTCCCCGTTATTCTCAATCATGTGGATCAGCTTCAGGATCGTGCCGTTCAGGTTTGCATTTTTTTTGGTGCCGGATTCAAACACATCCTCAATCTTCACGGAGTAAGCCAGCTCGTTATATGCCATGATGTTGCCGTTGCGGTCAAAAATATTCCCTCTGGTGCTGGCAATATCCCTGGTTTTTTCCGTTTCCAGCACAAAGTTTTCCAGATACTCCTCACCGTGGACAATCTGCAGGTCAAAACAGCGGTAGATGAGTATGCCCCCCAGGATCAGGAAAACAAGGGTGAAAATCGTCAGCCGGCTGGTAAAGAAACGGATTACCTTCTCTTTAAATTCGTCAAACATATCTCTGTGCCCTCCTTTTTTCCCGGGCCTCCAGCTTTTCGTTCACCTTTAAAACAAGAGGATAGAGGAACAGAGTAACCACAACGGTGTACAGCACCTCCGGCAGGATCACATGAGAAAAATAATATGCAAACTGAAACCTGCCCCGAAGCATAAATAAAAGGATATAGCAGATCGTGCCATAGGACAGATCGCTGGTTACGATCAGCGCCATGGGCAGCTTAATATCTTCCGGATAAAAAATGCGGCTGAATTTGCCGTTCAGATAACCTATGTACATCAGGACCAAGGCATAAAACCCTAAAAAGCTTCCGAAGAAAATATCGTTTAACAGCCCGCAGAAAAAGCCGATGAGCAGTCCTTCCTTTTCCCCTCTCATAAAACCGAAGGAAGCCGTCAGAATAATCATCATATTGGGAATAATCCCGGCAAAAGCAATATGGCTGAACACACTGCACTGCAGGATAAAGCTGAAAATCACGAACAGTATCACAACTAATTTCCTGAGCATGCGGCCTCCTTTCGTCCATGTCCCGGCGTGAAACTTCACACTTCCCGTCATGCCGCCGTTGGCGGCACAAACTAGCCCGCAGAGCTCTGTTTCAGATCCGTGATGACCAGCACCTCCCCCAGGTGCTCAAAATCCACCGCCGGCGTAATCAATCCGGATTTTGTCAGGTTATTGGCATCCTTTTCTATAGAGCTGATATATCCGATCAGGATATTGGGAAGAAACTTATCACTGATATTGGAGGTTACCACTTTATCCCCCTCCACCACCAGGTTCCTGCTGTCTACCAGCTGGCTGAAGCTGATACAGTTGTCTGCCATCAGCTGCAGGTCCCCGGATACCATCATGTTGTCCTCGGTGGAAAGGGTCATGCCGCTGACATAGCTGTTATCAGAGATAATGGAAGTTACTCTTGCCCAGTTGGGCCCTACCGACGTGATCCGGCCCACCAGACCTCCCTCCGCGATCACGTTCATGTCCACTGCCAGCCCGTCGTCACCGCCCTTGTCAATCACAAAGGAGGAATACCAGTTTCCGGTATCCCTGCCGATGATGCGGGCCCCTACTTTATTGTACTGCCCGTACTGTTCATCCAGATCAATCAGCTCACGCAGGCTGTTTAATTCATATTTATCCTGCTGAAGCTGGATATTCTCCTCCTTCAGCGCGGCAACCTCCTCCTTCAGCCGGGCATTCTCCTCCAGAAGGGAACGGATCTGCACCAGCTCCTCAGAGCGTTTGGAGATCCAGCCTCCCAGCTTTCCGATCCCCTGCTGAAAGGGCACCACCACGTACCCCACCACCGTATTTAACGGCCTGTTGAACACATCCGTCCCGAAGGTAACCAGCATCAGCAGGGTGCACAGAATGGTTAAAATTAAAAGGAGATATTTACTCGGCAAAGTAAATCTCTCCCCTTTTCTTTTTATTACTGGGCTCATTTACTCATCCCTTCGATTGCATAAGCTACGGATTTATAATTGTCGTCCTTAATGATCTTGGCAAGGCCCATGACAACGCTGGTGGAAGGATTGTCTGCCACATTTACCTTCAGCCCCGTGCCTGCAGCCATTCTCTCTGCCAGATGGTTCACCTGGGAAGCCCCTCCGGTGAGAAAGATCCCGTGGCGGTAAATGTCTGCGGCAAGCTCAGGAGGCGTCCGCTCCAGAATCACCTTCACATTGTCAATGATGGTATTGAAATGCTCTTCAAGGCAGTCGTCTACCAGCTTTGTGGGAATCTCCCGCTCCACGGGAAGCCCGGTCACAATGTCCCTGCCGTAAACCACGGCCCCTGTGCCGCTCTCGTCCAGCTCCTTCAGGGATATTTTTACGGATTCTGCCGTCTTTCCGCCGATAATCAGGCTGAATTCCTTTCTGACGGCAGCACGGATCGCCTCGTCAAACCGCAGTCCTCCCGTTTTGATCAGACGGCTTAAGACGATGCCTCCCAGGGAAAGGATGGAAATCTCAGTGGTCTCATAGCCTACGTTGACCACCAGCACGCCCTGGGAATTCTTAACGTCAATCTCCAGCCCAAGCCCGTCGGCCACCGCCTTCTCCACCACCATGATACGTCTGGCCTTAACCCCGGCATCCTTAACCAGATCATAAAAAGCCCTTTTCTCCACCTCGGTCACATCCGTGGGTACAGCGATATAGAAGTCAGCAGGCTTGCTGTTCCCTTTCTGCAGGTCCGTCACAAAGTAACGGACCAGGGTCTCCATATTCTTAATATCCGCAATGACGCCGTTGGACAGCGGATAAGATATATGAATATTTCCGGGGGCCTTCTCATACATTTCAAAAGCGGAATCCCCGTACGCAAAAAGCGTGTTCTTGTTTTCGATGGCGATCATGTTCTTCTCAACCAGAACACTGTCGTCACTCCTGCTGTAAATCTTAATGTTGTTGGTACCGAGATCAATACCAAATGCGTTGTTTGCCAAAATGACAACCCCTTTCTTGTCGTAACTGTTCAATTTAAGGTAGAAAACACCGGCTTACCCACCTTCAAACCAGGCGGATTCCCGGAAGCTGCAATATCGGTTGTCCCCGATCACAATATGGTCCAGCAGCGGAATGTCCATTTTATCCCCCAGCTCTCTGACATTGGCGGTAAGCTCCAGGTCACTCCTGCTGGGCGTCGGATCCCCGCTGGGATGATTGTGTACCAGCAGAATATTCACCGCCCTGGCCTCCAGGGCCTCCAGAAAGATTTCTCTGGGAGAAATCAATGCCATCCTGGCGCTGCCCTCCGACAGCTTCTTTTCCCGGATCAGCTGTCCCTTGGCATCCAGGCTTGCCAGCAGAACGCACTCTGTGTCCCTGTGGCGCAGGCCTTCCATGAAATATGCGGCAACCTGGCCGGAGCTGGTAAAGCTTGTCCCGCTTCTGGCGCTGGCAGCACTCATACGCACGGACAGCTCCGCGATGCTCTTCAGCTTGACAGCTTTTACCCGGCCGATGCCTTTAATGCTTTCAAGCTCCTCCAGACTGACGTCATGGAGGCCAAGCAGGCCCTCCTTGGGATATTTGGCCAGCTGCAGCACCTGTTCTGCAAGCTGGACAGCGTTCTTTTCCTTCGTACCGGTCCTGATAATGATCGCCAGAAGCTCTGCTTCTGTCAGATTCTCCGGTCCGAAGCGCAGGAATCTCTCATAAGGAAGTTCCTGGGTGATATTTGCCTTTTTCCCGGGCATTTATACTCCTTCTACCTTCTCGTCCGCGGCTCTGCGGAGTCCCGCTCCTCAACGGATAAAGCGATATACCACCAGCGCTATGACGACGCCGATGACGCTTGCAATCGTAATGTGTATCGTCAGCCCAAAGGTCAGGACAAAGAATCCAAGGTCAAGAATAATTGGGGAACTCAGCCCGAAGGACTGCCCGTAATTTAAAAAGGTGCCGTCAAAAAAAGATCCGATAAACCGTCCTATGACAAATCCGATCAGCACCAGCAGCACCGGTAGCCAGTTTCCTTTTCTCAAAAATGTATCCTCGCCTTTCATTCGTACTGTCTGGATGTATCCTGCCCGCCGCTGCCCGTGCGGGGGAAGGAAGACTTCACATTAAGGTTTATTCTACCATAAAATGCAAAAACTGTATACAAAAATCAAATAATTAATTTTTATCTTTTTCGACAGGCGCAAATCACCGGATACCCGGGTCGGAAGCCGCGGCGCAAAGCCGTTCAGCCGATACGATTCCCCGGTCCACCAGGGTCTGCAGGGACTTCAGGATTCCCAGTCTGGCATGGAACCAGGTCAGGCCGCCCTGGAAATACACGGCATAAGGCGGCTTCATGGGACCGTCCGCGGAAAGCTCAATGGAGGAGCCGGATACGAAGGCCCCTGCCGCCATAATGACTTCCGCATCGTATCCCGGCATATCCCAGGGCTCCGGCGTCACATGGCTGTCCACGGGAGCCGCCGCCTGAATACCCTGACAGAAAGCAATGACACCCTCCGGCGTGCCGAAGGTAATGGCCTGGATAATGTCATGCCGGCTCTCTTTGGCATCCGGTACCACCCCAAAGCCCAGCGGCTCATAGAGATTTGCGGCAAAAACAGCTCCCTTGAGGGCGGATGCCGTCACCGTGGGCGCCAGGAAAATACCCTGGTAAAAATCCTTTAATACGCCCAGGGAGGCGCCCACCTCCTTCCCCAGCCCGGGGGATGTCAGCCGGAAGGCCGCGTTCTCCACGCAGTCCTTCCGCCCCGCGATATAGCCGCCGATAGGAGCCAGGCCGCCCCCCGGGTTCTTAATCAGGGAGCCTACCGTCATATCCGCCCCTACGTCACCGGGCTCCATGGTCTCCACAAATTCACCGTAGCAGTTGTCCACCATGCAGAGTACCTCCGGCCGGATCCCTTTGATAAAAGCGATCAGCTCACCGATCCGCTTCACGGACAGGGTGGGCCTGGTCTGGTAGCCCTTGGAACGCTGGATTGTCACCAGTCTGGTACGTTCATTCAGGGCAGCCCTTATACTTTCATAGTCAAAGCTGCCGTCGGGCAGCAGATCCACCTGGCGGTAGGTAATCCCATATTCCGCAAGGGACCCCCGGGAAGGCCGGATGCCTATGACCTCCTCCAGGGTGTCATAGGGTTTGCCCACCGGGGAAAGCAGCTCGTCCCCCGGCCGCAGATTGCTCATCAGGGCCAGGGCCAGGGCATGGGTTCCGCAGGTAATCTGGGGCCGCACCAGGGCGTCCTCGGTGTGGAAGATTCCGGCATATACCGCTTCCAGGGTATCCCTGCCCAGATCATTGTAGCCGTAACCGGTGGTTCCCAACATACAGGCCTCGCTGACCCGGCAGTCCTGCATGGCGCCGATTACCTTCATCTGGTTATACTCCCCGATCCTGTCGATTTCCCTGAATCTGGGCGCAAGCCTTTCCGAAACGGCTTCCCCGTATTCATATACCTGTTTTCCGATGCCCATCCGGGCATACATTTCCTCCAAGTGCTCCATTTATTTCTGCTTTTCCTCCTCTTTTTCTTTCAAGAATGACTTAGCTCTTCCCTTCACACGGGGATATGCTTCTTTGCCAGCTCCGCCAGCATGAATTGCAGCATCCGTTCTTCCGAATAATCAAATTCGTCCTTATTGATCCAGATTACGTCCTTCTCCCGGCGGAACCAGGTAAGCTGCCTTTTGGCAAAATGTCTGGTATCCCGCTTTAAAGTCTCTACTGCCTCCTCCCGGGTGGCCTCACCCTCCAGCCAGGCATAGATCTCCTTATAACCCAGGCCCTGCATGGATACCATCCCCCGTCGGCAGCCCATATCCCGCAGCCGTTCCACCTCCTCCGCCAGGCCGTCCTCCATCATTTGATCCACCCTGCGGTCAATTCCGGCATATAAACGCTCCCTGCGGTCATTCAATACAAAATAACAGGAATTATAAGCGCTGTCCTTTTCCCTCTCCCGGCGGTTATGCTCGGAAATGGGCCTGCCGGTAAGATGATGGAATTCCAGTGCCCGGACGGTACGCTTGATGTTGTTGGCATGAATTTCCGCCGCCGCTGCCGGATCCGCTTCCTGCAGCAGGGCATGGAGGGCTTCCGGTCCCTTCTCGGCCGCCAGGCGCTCCAGGCTTTCCCGGTATCGCCGATCCTCCTGCTCTTCGGTGAAATCCACTCTTTTCAGCAGGGCCTGAATATAAAAGCCCGTACCTCCCGTAACCACCGGGATGTGCCCCCTCCCATAAATCCCTTCCATACATTTCAGGCATCCCTCCTGAAACAATGCCACATTAAAGGCTTCCCGGGGATCCAGTATGTCAATCATGTGATGGGGAATTCCCTGCATTTCCTCCTGCCGGATCTTGGCGGTGCCAATATCCATGTGGCGGTATACCTGCATGGAGTCCGCCGAAATGATTTCTCCGCCCACTGCCCCTGCCAGAGCCAGGGACAACCTGGTCTTACCCACTGCCGTAGGCCCCGTCAGCACGATCAGGGGCGGCCTGCCTGCCGATCTGTCCGTATTCATTGTACGATCCTCTTAAACTTTCTGTCCATCTCCGACCTGCTCATGGAGACAACGGTAGGCCTGCCATGAGGACAGTTATAGGGATTGTCCAGGGTCAGAAGCTCACGGATCAGAGCTTCCGCTTCCGCCGCACTTAAGGGATTATTCCCCTTTACCGCCGCCTTGCAGGACATGGAGGCTATTTTTTCCTCTACCACACGGATCCCCCCAAAATCTCCTCCGTCCCCAAGCTGGTCCAGCACTTCCAGAAACATCTCCTGCTCTCCGCAGCCGTAAAGATCCATGGGCACGCCGCGCAATGCGTATTCGCTGCCGCCGAAGGTATCTACCTCAAACCCCAGGCTCTCAAAAACCCCCAGGTGTTCTTTCAACGTCATCTCTTCCTGTCCGGAAAGGCTGATGATAACAGGCGGCATCAGTGTCTGGGATACCACGCTTTTCTCCCGGAATTGCTTCATCAGCCGCTCATAATTCACCTTTTCATGGGCTGCGTGCTGGTCGATCATCAACAGTTTGTCCTCGAATTCGATCAACCAGTAGGTCTCGAATACCTGTCCGATCATCCGGAATCTTTTGCGGTTGTCCTCCGTGAGGATCTTATTTTCAAAAAGGGAACGCTGTTCCGGCGGCACCCTGTCCGGCCCTCCGGCATCTGTCCGCGGCAGCTCTCCCTTCGCCGGCGACGGTTTCCCATCTGCCTGCGGCAAATTTCCTTCCGCTTTCGGCAGTTCCCCATCTGCCTGCGGCAATCTTTCCTCCGCTTCCGGATAAGCTTCTTCCGATTCCGTGGTTTCCGTGAAAAAGGGCTCTTTTTCTGACACGTCCGTCATATCTCGGGGAGTTCTGTCAGAATTTGCTGATTTATCCTGCATTTTTACCCTGTTTTCACCGTTTTTCCCCTCCGCCCATACGGGATTTTGAATAAATTCCTGCATTTTAGGGGCGGCCTTCTCATATTTCCCTTCTTCCATGACACGGTAAGCATCTCTCCGATGCACCTCAAAGGGTTCCGGTGTATTCTCTTTTCCCTGCCGGATTTGCTCAGCCTTCTCCGCAGCCTTTCTCTCCCGTTCCGTAGACAGCCGGGCATCCGGAATCATTTCATGGTGCATTAACGTATACTTCACTGCGCCGCAGAGCAACGCACTGAACGCCATGGCGTTGGTAAAACGTACATCCATTTTGGTGGGATGCACGTTTACGTCCACCCGGTCCGTATCCAGCGTGATGTGCAGTACACAGAAAGGAAATTTATGCTGCATAAGGTATTCCTTATATCCCTCTTCCACCGCTCTGGCCACTACACTGCTGCGTACAAATCTGCCGTTGATAAAATAAATTTCAAAATTGTAAATCGATGTAAACATTTAAGAATGCCTCTGGCGTTCTTGTTGCGGGGCGCGTATCATGCCTTGACATATGAATGGAAGGAGCAGGACGATGAAATACAAACTTCTATGCACAGACCTTGATGGCACATTGCTTACCGATGATAAGAAGATAAGGGAGTCCGATCGAGCCGCACTTAGACAGGTCAGCGAGCAGGGGATGAAAATTGCTCTGGTCACTAGCAGAATGCCGACAGTCACAGAGCCGATCGCCAAAGAATTAGGGATTCCCTGTATTATTGCTTGCAGTGGAGGCACTTGTATTATGGAAGGAGGAAATTATCTTTACGCACAGTATTTGTCAGTAGAAACTCTTAGTGAAATATATGAAAGTATAAAGGAGTTCAACATCCCCCTCTCGATCTATCGGGATCAGCAGTGGTTTGTCACAAAAAAAGACCGATTTATCACGGACGAGGAAAAAATCGTACATTATTCGGCAGAACTTATCTCGGCAGAAGAAGTCCTCCCCCAATGGAAAAAGGAGGGGAAAGGAGCGAATAAACTATTGATTGGAGCAGAAACTGCTCTGGCAGAACAAATTTTCCAGCTACTTCAAAATCGAAAAGATGTGGAAATTACTCATACTTCCCCCAATCATCTGGATATATTTCCCAGAGGAGTAAATAAAGGAATGGCATTTCGCATAATTTGCGAAAAGAAAGGGATAAGAAAAGAGGAAACAATTGCTTTTGGTGACCAGGAACCGGATATCCCTATGTTGGAGGAAGCCTCTCTCTCCATTGCCATGGGAAATGCCATAGACAGAT
>CAJTKW010000056.1 GCA_910577035.1 uncultured Acetatifactor sp. | reverse complement strand
TAAAAGCCCCTTATAGGGGCAATGCAAGCCACCGGCTAAGCCGGTGGTCTTGACTCCTTGACAGAAAACACGGCATAATATATAATCTATTTATATAAATAGTTTATATAAATGTATCATTACCGGGAGGAGACAAATGCCGAAGCAGAGAATTACCAAAGAAATGGTGGTAAATGCCGCATTTGAAATTGCAAGAAGGGACGGGATGGAGCAGGTCCTGGTAAAAAATATAGCCGACAGGCTGGGCTGCTCGGTACAGCCTGTTTACAGTTATTGCGAGAATATGGAGGGTTTGCGGGAAGCTGTGACAGCGCAGGTGCGCAGCTTTATCCGGGAGTATGTATCGGCGCATACCGACCCAAATGATTTGTTTCGCAGTACAGGCAGATCCTATGTACAGCTGGCAAAGGAAGAACCCCATCTGTTCAGAATTTTCATTTTACACCGGCGCAGGGGAATTTCTTCACTGGACGATTTGTATCAGGCGGAGGCCGGGGCGCACATTGCGGAAGGGATTGCGGACCATCTGCAGATCAGCCTGGAACGGGCGAAACAGCTGCATTTGAATATGCTGGTTTATACTATAGGGATCGGTACGATTTTTTCCGTGACCACGCCGGGTATTTCAGCGGATGAGATATATGCGCAGCAGGAAGCCGCTTACGAGGCATTTATGAGACAGGCGCTGGAGGAAACGGAATTGAAGATTTATTAAGCGGTCAAGAGGCGGCATGTCGGGAAATGTGAGAAGAATTTCGCCTTGCTGACTTGTTGGTTATGGGAATGCGGGGTTTAGCGGAGTGGAAGCATAAAGTAAAGATTTACAATGCAACGGGAGGAAAATCAGTTATGAAGCAGGGAATTATTTTATTTCAGTCTAAATATGGAGCAACGTTAAAGTACGCCCGTTGGCTGCAGGAGATGACGGATTTTGACTGTGTGGAGACGCCGAAGGCCGCACCGGAGCAGGTATTGCAGTATGAAACTGTAGTGCTGTGCGGCGGCATTTATGCTTCCGGAATTGCGGGCCTGTCCTTTTTCAAGAAGAATTTTTCCGGTCTGAAGGGTAAAAAGACAGCCATACTGTGTGTGGGGGCTTCTCCTTACGACGAGGCTGCCCTTGCGGCTGTCAGGGAGCATAATCTCACCGGAGATCTGAAAGGAATTCCCCTTTTCTATGGGCGGGGGGCATGGGATATGAGCCGGATGAAGTTTATAGACAGGACCCTGTGCAAAATGCTGCAGAAGTCGGTGGCGAAAAAGGATCCTGACACCTATGAGCCCTGGATGAAGGCGCTGATGAGTGCGGCCGGACAGAGCTGTGACTGGACGGATCGGAAATATCTGACGCCTTTGGCGGAGTTTTTGAGGGCGTAGGAGGGAAAGTAAAGCCTTTCTCCTACTTCCCTCCCAGAAGTGCATTTTCAACAGCTTTCTTTATGACAATACTTGAATTTGCTGCACCTGACACTGCGTCAACCTCTATTTTCTGTTCCGCGATGATCCGCTCCGTAATGATTTCCGCGGGTTCCCCGCGTCCGTTTTTATGTTCCAGAATATCAATGCCGGTAATGACACCGTTCTGTACACAAACAATTTATGAAACAATCTTCCAAAAATTCGTGTTTCGATACTCCCATTGACTTGCTGTTATATTCTTCTTTGTTTGTGGCAAGCTGGATCATACCGTTAAGCATTCCCCAGAAATTAAATATGGCGGGCATAATATCCAGGTCGTCCCGTAAATCTCCTTTTTCCACACCGGATCGTAAGAAGTGTTTCAGCTTTTCATTTATTTCCTCGCCGTTCTGCCAGGTTTCCTTCTCTTCCGGCAGATAGCCGGGATTCTCAAAGTCAATGTTGATTTTGTCCAACACCATTTTGAAATAGAAAGGAAATTCTTCCTGATATTGTACCAGGCCGCGGCAGATCGAAACGTATCTTGCTTTTGTGGTTTCCTGTTGTACCAGGGCAGATGCGATATAGTCATGTAGCTTTTTCATGCTGTTCAGCACAAAATGCTGACGATTTTCTTTTTGTCTAATATTACTAAATATGAGGGATCGCTTTTGTTGATAACGAAAGTTGACATTTTGCGTGGTTCTTATTATAATTTACTTAACTGGTTAAGCAAACGCAATGACCTATATTTTTTGCCTGTAAACTTAACTGGTTAAGCTGATGGCGGCATCAAAATACAGGGAGGCTAGTGTGAAAAATAAATTTTCACACGCAAATTTGTGCCTGCGGCTCATACGACAAAAAGCCTGTGCTTTTCGTCGTCAAGAATTCGCAGGTTGTGGAAAGGCAGGGTTATTAGTATGAAGAAAAAAGTGTTAAGTATGGTATTGGCAGCAACGATGGTTTTCTCATTGGCGGCCTGCGGGAATGAGGGGAAAGAAGGAAGCAGCGGTGCAGGAACGGAGCAGGGCAGCAGTCAGGAAAGCGTGCAGGGCGGCGCGGACGGCACCGTGCAGGACGGAGGCGATTCCAAGGCAGCATCTTACAAGGTGACTTTTTATGATTCGGACGGTACTACGGTGTTGTCCGAGGAAGAGGTGGCGGACGGGGCATCTCCCACGGAATATACTCCGGAAAAGGAAGGTCAGGTATTTATGGGATGGTTTGCAACACCGTCCATGGGCCATGTGTTTGATTTTTCCCAGCCGGTTACGGAAGATACCTCGGTGTTTGCGGGCTTTATGGAAAATAAGGAAGACACCAGGACCTTTGCCATCTTAGGCAGCGGCAAGAGCCCTCTGCTGGCGGTTTCCAGCTGGGGAAAGGTAATCAATGACGAGCACTATCTGACAAAGGCAGAAGGGGAGAATGTTTATACGATTACCGTCGATCTCTGTGAAGGCGACGAATTCCAGTTTGCCATTGACACCTCCTGGTGTAATCAGCGGGGCGGCGGTTATCTGGAGACTACGGAGGCGGACGGCGTGGAATGCTTCAGTGTGTCCGGCGGTCTTTCCGACAGTACGAAAAAGGCTAACATCAAGTGTCAGCGGAACGGAAATTATACCTTCACGTTGACCACCTATCCCGGTGCCGACGTATATGATACGGCAAACAGCTATTACACCGAGGAGACCAAAGAAAATTATAATTCCAACCCCTATGATAAGATCACCTTTACCTACAACGGGGAAATTCAGGCACAGATGGGTGAACTGACCACCGCTTATTATATCAAGGGGGCCAAGGTTACAGAATGGCAGGATAAATATGACGAACAGTATCGGTTTACGGAAGAGAACGGGATCCATACCCTGGTAATTGATCTGGAAGAAGGGGACGAATTCCTGCTGACCACTCTGGTGACCTCGGCAGACGATACTTCCGCCGTGGGAAATGAGTATGTCCGTTACAGCAATATTACGGATGAGGAATCCCTTGCCTTCGTGGACGGCACGGAGAGTTACAATATTGTGGCAAAGGCTGCCGGTACCTATATCTTTACCTATGACCCGGCAACGACTCAGCTTACGGTGGGATTTGAAGGGAAATAATGTAAGGCAGGCAGGATTTAAAAGAAAGCTCCTGCCGCAGCTTCTGCGGCAGGGGCATGTCAGATAAACAGGTTATGTTCACAATCGGGGACGCGGTTTACGGCCAGCTCAAAACAGGCAAAGACCTGCTCCATCTTTTCCCGCAGACAGCAGGCGGCATAAAAGCCGCCGGGGCCTGCCAGCGGAGCAAGGGCCTGCTGGCTGTACAGGATATTTCCGGAAAGGGCCGGAAGTTCTCCCGAAGGGCCGGAATCGTTATCCGGCACGAAGATCACAGAGGGAAAGGTGCTCCGGATCAGCCTGCCGAGCTCTGCGTTATTTGGGGCAAGGCAGAGATAGCGGAAATCGTCACTGCCGAAATGTTCTGCTGCTTTGGCCTTGATGCCGGCATAGTCCGTGCACACCTGGAAAAAGATCTGCAAAGGGGTGAGGCTGTCAATGGCGATCAGGGGAATCAGGTTGTTGTCCCCCACGTGATTAAAGAAATCCGTGTCCGTGTCATAGCAGAGAATAGCGTCCGCATAGTCGATTCGGGAGACATTTTCCTCGCTTTCCAGCAGCAGATGGTATCCGTGGGACTGCAGCACCGAGGCCAGGGCATCCGCAACGGCAAGCTGCTCGGAGCGCTTGTAAAGGGATGTTTCCCGGCGCAGGAACAAGGCGATATTATAGGTTTTATTGGTGGCAAGAGACTTTGCGGAGGCGTTGGGCCTGTAGTCCAGCAGATTAATGATCTGCCATACCTTCTTTTTGGTTTCCTCGCTGATGCGCTGATCTTCCCGGTGGTTAATCACATAGGACACTGTGGCTACGGAGACCCCTGCCTGTCTGGCAATATCTCGAATGGTATATTTTTTGCTCATAGTTTATTTATATACTGCATGTCGGCTTTTGTCAATGCGGCCGGCAAAAAACGCAAATAACTGCCTGAAAGCGGATTGCGGAGCAGATGGGAAAAGAAGCGGCAGAATAAAGGAACAGCAGAACAGGAGAAAGAGTAAAATATGAACGAACAGGCAATTTTACATATACCGGATTCCCGGTATTGCTTCCCGGTTTCGGAGAAAGAGGTCATACTGCGGCTTCGTGTGGACAAAAGGGATCCGCTGGATGAGGTATGGGTAATCTATGAAAGTAAATATGTGATTCAGATGCGTCAGCTCAGCGGAGAAATGGAGCGGAAGTACGAGGACAGGCTGTTTGCCTGGTATGAGGTGAAGCTGAAGCTGGAGGATGTAAGGCTCAGTTATATTTTTCGGCTGAAGGCCCGGGGGGAAGAGCTGTATTATTCGGAGGACGGACTGAGCGATGCCTATGATTTCTCTCTGGCGTATTTTAACTTTTTCCAGCTGCCTTATATAAATTCGGCAGACATTCACAGGGAAGTACCCTGGATGGAAAGTGCGGTGTTTTATGAGATCTTTGTGGAGCGCTTCTGCAGGGGCCTGCAGGATAAAGATGACACATATGTCAATATGGAATGGGGGGAGAAGCCTCACCCGAAAAGCTTTGCCGGCGGGGATCTTCCGGGAATTATCCGCAAGCTGGATTATCTGAAAGGGCTGGGGATCAATGCCCTGTATCTTACTCCGGTATTTCAATCCGTCTCCAATCACAAATATGACATTTCGGACTATGCCAATATTGACAGTCATTTCGGCAGCAACGAGGATTTCGGCAGGCTGGTCCGGGAAGCCCATATCCGGGGAATCCGGGTAGTACTGGATGCTGTATTTAACCATTGCAGCGAGAATCTGGCCCAGTTTCAGGACGTGGTAAGGAGGGGAAAGGAGTCACCCTATTTCCACTGGTTCATCATCCGGGGGGAGAGGCCGGAGAAGGAGCCTTTGAATTATGAAGTGTTTTCCTTCTGCGATTATATGCCGAAGTTCAATACCTCCAATCCGCAGGTACAGGAGTTCCTGCTGGACATTGGGGTATCCTGGATTGAAAGGTATGATATAGACGGATGGCGTCTTGACGTATCCGACGAAGTATCCCATGATTTCTGGCGTCTGTTCCGCAAAAGGGTGAAAGCAGTGAAAGCGGACTGTGCCGTGATCGGAGAGAACTGGCATGATGCCAATCCTTTTCTGGGGGGAGATCAGTATGACAGTATTATGAACTATGCCTTTACCAAGGCCTGCCTGGATTATTATGCCTTCGGCGCCTTTGATGCGGAGCAGTTTGCCTGGAAGCTGAACGGTCTGCTGATGCGCAATACGGACCAGGTGAACCGGATGATGATGAACCTGCTGGATTCCCATGACACGGACCGGTTTTATACCTGGGTGGGCTGTGACCGGGACAGACTGCTTTCGGCGGTGGCAGTGATGGTTATGTTTGTGGGAGCGCCCTGCCTCTATTATGGTACGGAGATTCTGCTGGAGGGAGGCTACGACCCGGACAATCGGCGCTGTTTCGACTGGGAGGAAAGCCATTGGGATAGGTACTGCATGGAAAAAATCAAGGATCTGCTGGCTTTGAGAAAGGAAAAGGCAGTGCAGACAGGCAGCATCCGGCTGTATAGTAAGAATGAGCTGTTTGTGCTGAAGCGTTTTTTGAAGGAAGAGGAATTGACACTGTACTGCAATCGGACGAAGGAAACAAGGACGATTGCAGCAGAGGGAGAAGCAATCGTCGGAAACGGTTATGCGGAAGGCTGCCTGGAGGCTGAGGGCTTTGTGGTCCTCCGCAGAAGGCATTCCCGGAGACCGGGGATTTGTGCAGAAGCATCACAAATCCCCATGACCGCAGAGCAGAATTGATATTCTGCCCGCGTTCTTCGGCATAGATTGTTTCAGAATGGAGGAAAAATGAAAAAGAAGATAACAGCGCTGGTTTTATCAGGTGTCCTGTGTACAGGACTGTTTTGCGGTTGCGGCGGCGAAGGCGGACAGCAGTCGGGAGAAGGCACAGGGCAGTCAGGAGCAGGGCAGGCCGGGGGAGTAACCGGCACGGGGGAAAATGCCGGCGGCGTGGATTTGAGCAATATTTACAGCGGTGAGCTGGAGCGGAACGTGACGATCCGGGTTCTGGAAAATGATACGGCCATTGAGCAGGGGTATTTCCAGGAGCTGATAGATGCTTTCAACGCAAAATATGCGGAGTACGGGATCGTGGCGGTGGACGCCAATATGGACCAATACAGCAATCTGGCGGATGACGGCCCTTACGGATACGGTCCTGACGTACTCTATCAGGCCAATGATGTGCTGATGAAGTATGTGGAGGGAAAGCATATTTATCCCATTCCCGCGGAGCGTCTGGAGTGCTTCTCCCAGATCACGGAAAATGCCTGGAATGCGTATCAGGCAACTGTAAACGGCGTTCGGTATTACATGGGGGTGCCGGTAAACGTGCAGTCCTCCATGCTGTATTACCGAAAGGATCTTTTGCCTGAGGACTGGGAGGCTACCTGGGATAAAAACGGCAATCAGGTGCCGGACATGGTGGAAAACTGGAACGATATGTACAGATATTCCCAGGAGATTGTGGCCAGGAACGACGGCTGCTATGGATATATGCGCTCTCTTTATGATGTGTATTTCTCCTCCGGATTTCTCTTTTCCTACGGGGGCTATGTATTTGGGGATCAAAATACCAATGCGGATGATTTGGGCTTTTCCGCAGGGAATGCGGAGATTGGCGCCAATGTGCTTTTGCAGCAGGCAGCTCTGATGAACGAGGGCTGTATCGACGATTCCATTACGGTGAGCGCTTACAGCAAGCTGGCAGACGGAACGTATTTTGCCACCATGACCACTCCGGATGTCTATACCCTGTTTCTAAAGGAGCTGCGGCTGGCTTATCAGGCGCAGGGAATGAGCGAGGAAGAGGCGGCGGCCCTGGCGGAGGAGAATCTGGTAATCACGGAAATCCCCAAGTTACCGGCAAGCGGCGACCTGACGGAAGAGGACCCGGAGCTGATTCCCTTAAAGGCCATGGGCGGTGTCAACGGCTATGCCATCAGTGCCTATACAAAGTCACCCAATGCCTGCCTGGCCTTTGTGGAGTTTGCCACAGGCTATGAGATGATGCTTCGTCGAAACGAAATGCTGGGTATTGTGCCGGCCAGAAATGACGTGGCGGATGCGGTTGGCGGTGTGTCGGAGATTATGTATCATAATCTGGATGCCGGTAATATTGTGGTCATGCCCTCCATCCGGGCGGTGGAGCAGATCTGGACGCCGGGTCAGACTTTCTTTGAGGATCTTGCCAAGGACGCATTCCGGCCGGAGGCGGAGAAGAAGTACAAGACGCTGGAGGACATTAAGAACGGGCTGGCTTCCGTGGACGTCCAGATCTATGACGCAGTGCATACGCTGGCAGGAACGAACTGACAGGGTAACGGCGGCCGGGCCGGCAGGAACCAAATCGGCGGCCGGGCCGGCAGGGCCAGATCGGCGGCCGGGTCAGCAGGACCGGATCAGAAGCCGGGTCAGCAGGGCCAGATCGGCGGCCGGGTCAGCACAACCGGATCAGCGGCCGGTTCGGCAGAAACAAACGGACAGATTCAGAAAGGCATGAGAATATATGGAGAACAAAAATAATAAAATGCCGGCCAAAAGGATAGCAGATACTTGTACACCACATAAAGAAAAGTCTGGTAAAGATATGCCCAATAGCAAGGTGAAAGCCAGCATGTGCCTGATGGGGCTGGGGCAGCTTATGTACGGCCAGGTGGGGAAAGGGCTGCTTTACCTGGCAGTCCTGGCCTTAGGGATTGCTTACTTTGTATTCCGGGGCGGAGCGGATCTGGCGGGGCTGTTTACCCTGGGGACCAGGGAAGGGGACACCTGGCTGGGGATTGCAGGAGATAATTCCGTGGTTATGCTGCTTATGGGCATCCTGGCGGTGATTGCCCTTCTGCTCCTTTTGGCGGTCCATGTATCCAATGTACGGGATGCCAGAGAGACTCAGAGGCGTCTGGAAAGAGGCGGAAGGCCTGCGCGTTTTAAGGAGGACGCAAAGCAGCTCCTGGACAGGAAATTTTATAAAACCGTGTTATTCCTGCCGATTCTTGGCGTCTGTGTCTTTAATATTCTTCCCATTGTGTTTATGATCGCCATTGCATTTACCAATTACGGCGGAAGTATCGTACCGCCGAAGCTGGTAGACTGGGTGGGGCTGGATAATTTCGTGCAGATTACCACGTTGTCTCAGTTTGCGCCTACCTTTGGCAGGATTCTGGGCTGGAATCTGCTCTGGGCGGTCTGTTCTACGGCCCTGAATTACTTTGCGGGCTTAGGACTGGCGCTATTGCTGAACAAGGACTGTGTAAAGGGTAAGGTATTCTGGAGGTCTTTTCCCATCCTTGCTTATGCGGTTCCGGGATTTATTACGCTGCTGGGTTTTAAGTTTATGTTTTCCTATGGCGGCCCCATCAACCAGCTGATTACGGGGGCGGGCCACAGGGCTATTGGTTTTCTGGACATTGATGCCAAGTGGATTGCCCGGCTGATCGGCCTGGGGGTCAACGCCTGGGTCAGCATTCCCTCTATTATGCTGCTGGCCACCGGGATTCTGTCCAACCGGGATATGACTCTGATGGAGGCCGCGAAGATCGACGGCGCCACTCCCTGGCAGCAGTTTCGGCGGATTACCCTGCCCTTTGTACTGTTTTCCACCACCCCGGTGCTGCTGGGTCAGTTCATCGGCAATTTCAATAATTTTGGTGTATTTTATTTTTTAAGAGGCGGATTGTATATAGACGGGTATTTTCTGGCCAGCGATACGGACCTGCTGATAAACTGGCTCTATAACCTGTCCATCAGCAATAACTATTATAATATTGGCGCCGCCATCAGCCTGGTGATATTCCTGATCACTTCTCTGATCTCTCTGGTGATTTATACCAGAAGCGCGTCGTACAAGGAAGAGGACACGTTCCGTTAAAGGTCCGATTGGAGGGTAAGATTGAAAATTGAAATTTTCAATCTCGGAATTTGTGACGCTGCGCGTCCCAAAGTTCCCGCAAATTTAGATGCCGCTTGCGCGGCGGAATGAGAGGAATAATGAAAGCTTCGAAAATAGCCGACACATGTGTCACTTACTTGATATTGATTGCCGTGTGCTTTATCTTTTTCTTTCCCTGTCTGTGGCTGATATTGGCATCCTTCAGCAAGTCGGGCTCCATCTATTCCTTTGAGGGATTTTTTCCCAGTGCGTACAGCCTGGATACTTTTAAAACATTGTTTACGGATACTGCCATGTACAATTATCCCCGGTGGTTCCGCAATACTTTGTTTATTGCAGTGATGAGCTGCCTGGTGGGCACCTTTCTCACGATCCTGACGGCTTACACCATGTCCCGCTTTCAGTTTAAGGCCAGAAAGACCATGATGAAGACCACGTTGCTGCTGGGCATGTTTCCTTCCTTTATGGGAATGATCGCGGTGTATATTATTATGACCCAGTTTGGCCTGATTAACAATATGTGGGGGCTGATCCTGATTTACAGTGCCAATGCCCCCATGGGTTACCTGACACAAAAGGGCTTCTTTGATACCATTCCGTCTTCTATCGACGAAGCGGCCAGGATTGACGGGGCCACGAATTTTCAGGTGTTTACACGGATCAACCTGCCCATCTCCATGCCCATAATCGTTTACACGGCCCTGACCAGCTTTACCTTTCCCTGGAGCGATTTTATTCTTCCCAAGCTGCTGCTGAAGGAAAAGGATCTTTACACCGTAGCTGTGGGGCTGATGAGCCTGGGGGACACGGAATTTGCCCGCTTTGCGGCGGGGGCGGTGTTCATTGCAGTGCCCATTGTCATCCTCTATTTCTGTCTGGTGAAATTCATGGTCAACGGCATGACGGCAGGGGCGGTCAAGGGCTGAGTGCGCGGCATCCGCCGGCCCTGAAAGCGTAAATTTTCAGATAATCATAGAAGCGTGGCCTGTACCGGCATAACCACGGTAACTGAATAATATAAAGAAAAGCAGTAAAATTGTTTTTGTATTTTGAAAACGGTTTGCTGCTTTTTTGCGTGGGGTGCGCCTTTCGGCCGGGAGGATTTCAGAAAAGATTAGAAAACGGATTAACAAAACGATTGTTTGATGATAAAATACAAATAGTTTTACAAAAAATAAGCGGCCTGCTTTACGGGATTAAAGATTGTTGAAAAATATAGGATGGTTGACAAGTCGATGAGAAAGCGGAATAACAGGAAAGAAAGGCGGACGGGAAGGCGCTGCCATGTAAAATATTTATTTTCATTACTGGCCATGCTTGTCGGGCTGGCTTTAGCGGGGGCGCCTGCGCTGGCGGCAGAAAGCGGTTCCAGGCGGATAGTGCGGATTTCCTGCGGTATTAATGAGCTGTTGTATTTTGACGAGGAAGGGAATGTCGCCGGATACTGTAAGGAGTATATTGAGCGACTGGCGGAAATCAATGGCTGGGAATGCCAATATGTGAAGTGTAACTGGTCTGAGGGAGTACAAATGCTGGAGGATGGCAGGATTGATATTCTCCTGCCCACTACATGGCTGGAAGAGCGCGAGGAATACATGGATTTCTCGGCTATCGTGGGTGGTTATATGGCACCCGGCCTGTTTGCGACGGAGGACAGCGGTTTCTACTATAATGATTATGAGAGCTTTGACGGCGCCGTCATAGCGGTCACAGAAGATTCCGCCAACAATATGGAGCTGGCCCGCTTTGCGGAGGAGCATGATTTTACCTATGAGCCGGTTTATATCAGCGCAATGGAGGATAAGATCAGGGCGCTGCAGGACAAAGAGGTGGATATGGTTATATTCAGTGCGGCGAACCAGGTGCCCAATTCCAAGCTGGTATCCGTTCTGAATGCCACTCCCTTTTATTATACGGTGCGGAAGGGAAATCAGGACCTTCTGGCTGAGCTGAACAGCGGTATGCAGCAGATTACCATGAATGAGCCTGACCTGATGAGCCGGATGCTGGGGAGCTGTATCACGGGCGCGAACAGGAATAATATTGCGTATACCCCGGAGGAGAGAAAGTTTATTGCCCAGGGAAGCCGGATCATGGTAGGCTTTTATGAGAAGACGGAGCCGCTGGCTTTTGTTTCTCCTGATGGCACTTATGGCGGTATTTATGTGGAGCTGCTTAATAGGATAAAGGACAAGACCGGCCTGAATATTGAGCTGTATCCCATCAGCCGGGAGGACGACTGGAAGGAGCTGCTGCGGGATGGGGTGATTGACTTCTACATCGGATCTTCCCTGGTAATGACCTCAAAGGATCAGGATTTCAGGACTACCTCCGCCTTTATGGAGTATAAAAGCGTGCTGGTTACCGGGAGGGACCATGAGGTAAGCAGGGAGAAAAAGATGCGGATGGCGCTTACGAAAGGGCGCTCCTATTGGGAGAGCAATATGCCGTCAGACTTGGGGGAGATAGAAATCGTCTACTGTAAGACGGCAAAGGAATGTCTCAAGGCCGTGCGGAGCGGCAGGGCAGATGCCACGCTGCTCAATACCATCGAGTATAATTACCAGTCAAAGAATGCAAGGTTTTCGGAGCTTGTTCAGTGGGAAAATTACCGGTTTGAATCCTGGGCATGTATGACTGCGTATTCCGATATTGATGAGGCGGCCTTTTCTGCCATGAATAAATCTCTGGAGTCACTGACGGAGGAAGAGATCAGAGACATCATTGATGCCAGCCTGAATATGCCCTACAGGATGGCGGATTTTGCGGATTATATTTACCCGGTCCGATACATGCTGGTGGTGACCCTGGTGGGCCTGTCTGCGGCTGTGGTGGTGGGGAGCCTGATATACAATGTGAGGAAGAGGCAGAGGAAGCTGATTCGGGAGAGCAGTGAGAAGGAACGGCACCAGCTCAGGATTGTGGCCGCCCTCAGCCGGGATTATGCCGTCGTGTACTATGTCAATCTGGATGAAGACAGATACACCATTATCAGTGTGGCGGATACGCTGAGGAGCGGTGCGAACGCGGAGAGCGGGTACAAGAAGGGATTTTCCATGGCATTCAGGGAATACATGGAAGCGCTGGCGCTGCCGGAATATCAGGATACCCTGAGCGCCCTGTCAAGACCGGAGACGATCATAGAGCGATTCGGCAGGGAGAAAGACTTTTCCGTCCGCTACCAGGTGAAGCCGAATGAACTGCATCATGAATATTATGAGATTCATTATGCGGATGTGAGCGAGGATGCTGAGGAGCATGTCATGGTGCTGGGCTTCCGCTGTGTGGATGAACTGGCCAGGGAGGAAAACAAGAAAAAGCAGGCCCTTCAGGAGGCCTATGAGGCAGCAAACCGTGCGAACCATGCAAAGTCGGACTTCCTGTCCAAAATGTCCCATGACATTCGCACACCCATGAACGGCATTATCGGTATGACAGCCATTGCTACCGCCCATATTGACAATAAGGAGCGGGTTCGGGATGCGCTGGGCAAGATCACCGCATCCAGCAGGCACCTGCTGGGGCTGATAAACGAAGTGCTGGATATGAGTAAAATAGAATCGGGAAAAATCACACTGAACGAAGAAGAATTCAGTTTATCCGATCTGTTGAATGAGCTGCTGGTAATGATACAGCCTCAGATAAAGGAACATAAGCATGAGCTGCAGGTACATATTCTGAATCTGAAGCATGAGGATGTGGTGGGAGACAGTCTCCGCATCCAGCAGGTATTCATCAATATTATGGGAAACGCGGTGAAATACACGCCGGACGGCGGCAGCATCAGGCTCTCTGTCAGGGAAAAGCCGCTTTCCCAACAGATGACGGGATGCTATGAATTTGTATTCGAGGATAACGGCATTGGCATGTCGGAGGAATACATAAAGCATATATTCGAACCTTTTTCCCGGGCGGAGGACAGCCGCAGCAGCAAGATTCAGGGAACGGGCCTGGGAATGGCCATTACCCAGAATATCGTGCGTATGATGAACGGCGACATTCTGGTAGAGAGCCGGCCGGGAAAGGGTTCCCGGTTTACCGTCACCATCTGTTTAAGGCTGCAGGACAGGGAGGAAACGGCCTGTGACGAGCTGTCGGGTCTTTCGGTGCTGGTTGTGGATGACGACCCTGTCTGCGGTGAGTCAATCTGCAGGATGCTGGATGAAATCGGTATGGACAGTGAATGGGCGCCATCCGGCGAGGCGGCGGTGGAGCGGCTTCAGACCTTAAGACAGGCGGGTGAGAGCCTCTATGCGGTGATTCTGGGCAGGAAGCTGCCGGGCATGGACGGTCTGGAAACCGCGGGGAAGCTTCGAGGTGCTGCAGGCGGGGAAGCACCGCTGTTGATTCTTTCCGCGTATGACTGGACGGAAATTGAGACAGAAGCCAGGGCGGCAGGAATCAATGCGTTCCTGAGCAAGCCGGTCTTTCAATCGGGGCTGGGCAGACTGTTTCGTGAATTGAAGGGCGGACATACGGAAAGCAGTGAGGCATCCCCGGCGGAGGCGGTATTAAAGACCGACTTTTCGGATAAACGGATTCTGCTGGTGGAGGATATTGAGCTGAACCGGGAAATTGCCAGAGAGATTCTGGGAATGACAGGAATCAGGACGGAAGAGGCTGAGGACGGCCGGGCGGCCCTGGATATGTTTTCCGCTTCTCCCGTGGGCTATTATGACTTGATTCTGATGGATGTACAGATGCCGGTGATGAACGGTTATGAAGCTACTTCTGCCATTCGTGCCCTGGAGAGGGAGGATGCTGCTGCCGTGCCCATTGTGGCCATGACAGCCAATGCTTTTGCGGATGACGTACAGGAGGCAAAAACAGCGGGAATGAATGCCCATCTGGCGAAGCCCTTTGAACTGGAAAAGCTGATGGAATTGCTCAGACAGTATCTGGAATAAGGGAAATGCCCAAGGGCACGTGCAGGTGACAGACATTCTGGGGGATTTGGGAGGCCTGCCCCTTTCCCGGAACCAGGGCAGAACCTGGCCAGGCAGTCCATAAGTGAAGAGCTGCAGGCAAATCAACGTAGAAGGAGAACGGGAAAATGAGTAACATGAGAAAAATGAAGACAATTATGGCAGGAGTGGTTCTGTGTGTCTGTATGCTGTGTGGCTGCAGTACTTACAGCAATATGAGCCTTACCTTTAAAGTGGGAACAGGGGACAATATTAAAGTAACGCTGGACACTTCCGGGGGACTGAGGCTGAGCCAGACAGACGGGGGGTACGCCGTGACGGAAGGAGACGAGACTGTTCTACAGGCCTTTTTTGTAGAGCAGGCCGTCTACCGGCAGTATATGGACGCGGCAGAGACCCAGGAAGGCGTAGTGATCAACCGGCAGGGGACTGAGAACGGAATTACCTTTATTTCATACAGCTATGACGGAGCGGCGGGAATGGAGAATAACTTCATTATCTGGATAGACGGAACTGCCACAGGCATGGTGGCCGCCAGCCTTGCCGACCTGGAAACTGCGGACAGAGCCTTTCAGAGCCTATCCTTTTCCAAAGAATGACTTGCCGGGAGGAGGGTGAGATGGAGACCTTTATATCTGGTATTCTGACAAAGGAAGGGCGGAAATTTGCCCGCATCAGCTTTACGCGGGGAGAAGAGTACGCGGAATTTATCGTGCCGGACGGAGTCCTGGACAAACGACAGGGGTTTACCGAGGAAGAGATCACGAAGCTGTTCCGGTATGTGAGGGAGAACAGGGATGACATTCTTCGGCGGGCCAGAGAAGTGAACCCGCTGAAGAACTGGCTGGGGCTGTAGGGAAGAGAACTTCCGATTGCTCACGCCAGAGGGCGTTTTTCTCGGGACAGCCTGTCGGTCCCGGGATTGTCAGCCGCGGCGAAGCCGCCTATGGAGGTTAGTGTGACAGCACATCCAGGATAGTGTCCAGGCGCGTGCAGCCCGGAGGAAGCAGGCCGGTAAGTTCAGGGGACTGGGCCGTGTGGATATACATAGAGGCAAGGCCGCAGTTGTAAGCGCCCCAGGCGTCAGCCTTCCAGTCGTTTCCGATCATTACGGAAGCCTGCGGATCAAGGAGGTGCTTCTCCGTCAGCGCACCGTAAAAGCGTGGAGAGGGCTTCATGAAGCCTATGTCCGAGGAAATCAGTACATCGTCAAACAGATCATAGATTCCCAGATGCCGCAGCTCCGGCTCCGTAAACAGGCGCTGGGCATTGGAGAGCAGATAGACTCCCTTTCCCAGGCGGCGTAATTCCTTCAGCAGCGTTTCCGCCCCTTCAAAGAGGCGGAGGCGCTGCAAGGAAACGGTACGGTACATCAGCGCCCAGTCTGCAAGCATCTGCGGCGTTGCGGCCCTGCCTTTTTCATCGTACAGCAGGGAAAACACTTCCGATAAATCCACCTCGACCTCATCCGGCGTCAGGCCGGGGAACTGTGTTTTGTATTTTTCATACTGCTTCAGGCGCAGGGCAGCAATCAGTGCCCTGTATCTTTTGCGCAGCTCCGGTCCGGTATAAGGGACACCCTGCAGGGTCATAAAGCCTGCCATATATTTCCACAGGGAGGGTCTGCCTTCATTGGTGTGTATGTCCACCAGTGTGCCGTATAAGTCAAAGATGTAGTTATCGTACATGATTCATGATCCTTTCTTTTCAACGGGAACCCACAGCTCGCAGAACAGTCCGGGCGCTCCCTTTTCGAAGTAGATCTCATAATCCGAGTCGTCTGTCTGCACATACCCGGTCTGAGGGGAGAATTCTTTGAAAAATCTGCTCCAGGTCTCGCCAAGACAGTCGCCGTCAGGCCCGAAGCACTGAAATACAGCGTAGTCTGCAGCGTTTGTCTTCCAGAGGGAATACCCGTTGTCTGTAAACTGTTCCAGTTTCGAAATGTCGGTATTTTCATCCAGTAAAATGCCGATACCGTAATCGAAGCGGGTTTCTCCGTCCTTTGTGGGGCTGCATAAGCCGTACAGATCTCTTTTCCCCTCTTTCCGCAGCTGCTTCATGGGATCAATGAGATTCTTTTTCCAGCATTCATCCCAGAAATCGGGAATGCTGTGGTCATTGTCGTCATTGATGATTTCAATGGGGAAAGACTTCGTCAATGTGAGAAACTGCTGGCTCTTTTGATGCTCCATTCTGTAATCCATAATACTACCGCCTTCCATAATTATTTTGATCACAAGCGGATTGAATAAATGTAATCTGGCACCTTTCTGCCTGGCCTGCCTGGGAGTGGAGCCATGAAAACGGGAAAATGCCTTGGAAAAGCTTTCCGGAGATTCGTAGCCGTATTTGCAGGCGGCATCGATCACCGAAATATCGGTGGACTGCAGCTCCTGGGCCGCCAATGTGAGACGTCGTTTCCGGATGTATTCGTTAGCTGTCATTCCCGTGACAAAGCTGAAGGTCCTGTGAAAATTGTAGCAGGACATATGCACGCTTTTTGCTACCTCAGCATAGCCAATATCTTCAAAAAGGTGCTCTTCCATATAGCAGATTGCCTGTTGTATCAGATGCAGTGACATCGATTCGATCCCTCCTGTGTGAGACTATTATACCCGACAGTTCAGGGAAAGTCCTGTCCGGGCTTGCACAAGTTTGTCCGGAACGCGGCAGTTGTTATCTATAGTATAACCCAGGGGGCAAAGATTTGCCAGAGGAAAAGAAAAATTGCACTTCAGGCTATCATATGTTATAATAAGTATAATTTTGATGCGGAGACGGCCATCGATGATGGAAAAGAAAGCTGCAGGCAAAAACGTGAAAAGGAGTAATCGTATGTTTATGAAGCAGGAAAAGGATTGGTGGAAGCGGGCGGTAATCTATCAGGTCTATCCCCGCAGTTTCCAGGACAGCAACGGGGACGGGATCGGGGATATACAGGGGCTGATCGGCAGGCTGCCCTATCTGGAGAAGCTGGGGATTGACTGTATCTGGCTGTCTCCGGTCTGCAGGTCGCCTCAGGATGATAACGGATATGACATATCTGATTATCAGGATATTGATCCCATGTTTGGCAGTCTGGAGGACATGGAGCAGCTGCTTGCCGAGGCGGAAAGGCATGGGATCGGTATCCTGATGGACCTGGTACTGAATCACAGCTCCGACGAGCACAGATGGTTCCAGGAGGCGCTAAAGGGCAGGGAAAACCCCTATCACGATTACTATGTCTGGCGGGACGGGGCGGAAGGGGAGTATCCCAATGACATGCGCTCCGTTTTCGGAGGTCCTGCGTGGCAGTGGGTACCGGAGCTGCAGCAATACTATTTTCACCAGTTTTCCGTGAAGCAGCCGGATTTAAACTGGGAAAACCCCAAAGTGCGCAGAGAGATTTATGATATGATTCATTGGTGGCTGGATAAGGGAGTGGCGGGGTTCCGACTGGATGTAATAGACCAGATAGCCAAGGATCCGGAGCTGAAGGTGACCTGTAACGGGCCCAGGCTCCATGAATTTATCCGGGAATTGAGCCGGGAGACCTTTCAGAAGGGCCATTACCTCACGGTGGGCGAGGCCTGGGGAGCGGATGTGGAGCGGGCAAAGCTGTACAGTGCCCCGGACGGCAGCGAGTTCTCCATGGTGTTCCAGTTTGAGCATATCTGTCTGGACCAGATTCCCGGGAAGGAAAAATGGGACCTGGCGCCCCTGCCTTTTCTAAAGCTCAAGGCGGTCCTGGCAAAGTGGCAGACCGAGCTTTACGGCTGCGGCTGGAACAGCCTGTTCTGGAATAACCATGATCTGCCAAGGATTGTGTCCCGCTGGGGAAATGACGGCGAATACCGGGAGGAAAGCGCCAAGATGCTTGCCCTTCTTCTGCATGGAATGCAGGGCACCCCCTTTATTTACCAGGGGGAAGAGCTGGGGATGACAAATGTGCGTTTCCGTCCGGAGGAGTACCGGGATATTGAGACCGTTAATTTGTACAGGGAGAGGCTGGAAGCAGGATATTCACAGGAATCCGTGATGGAGAGTATTTATGCAAAAAGCCGGGATAATGCCCGCACGCCCATGCAGTGGGACGACAGCGAAAACGCCGGCTTTACCGGGGGAACGCCCTGGATTCAGGTGAATCCGAATTACAGGGAGATTAATGCGGCAAAGCAGGTGGAGGATCCCGGGTCGGTGTGGAGCTTTTACAGGAAGCTGATTGAGTTCCGAAAAAGGTACTCTGTCCTGGCAGAAGGCAGATTTGCGCTGCTGTGCAGGGAGGATCCGCGGGTGTTTGCCTATACCCGGGAAACCACGGAGGAAAAGCTGCTGGTGATCTGTAACTTTTTCGGGGAGGAGACGGACTGCCCTGCAGAGTGCCTGGCAGTGTACGATGACGCTGAAGCGCAGCAGGGCATGGAGCTTCTGCTGTCCAATTATTCGGACAATGGGAAAGGGCACGGGCGGGAAAGGCTGCGCCCCTATGAGGCCAGGATGTATTATTTTCAAAAATAAAGGCTTCCTGGTTTAAAAGGGCTTTCGCACAGGTCCTGTAGAGCGCCTGACAATCAGCGGCGCCCGCAGCATGACGGAGCTGATGGGCAGATCATTCAGCAGGCAGGACATGGCATACCAGCCGGCCTTGCCCAGAGCAATACGATCCTGGCGAATGGTGGTCAGGGGAGGATCCGTAAGGGCAGTCATGGGCAGATCGTCAAAGCCGATGATGCTTAAATCCTCGGGAATGCGGATTCCGCGGTTCGCACATTCCGTAATGGCGGAGATGGCGCGAATATCGTGGGAGAAGATAATGGCTGTCACGCCGAGATCGTACATGCGCTGTACATGCTCCCTGGTGGAGTCACAGACATAGTAGCCGAGACCGATATAGTCTTCGTTGATCTCCAGGTTATATTTTGACAGGGCATTTATGTAGGCGTTGTATCTTGCCTTTAAAATATAGGATTCCAGCGGCCCGGAGAGAAGGCCTATTTTCCTGTGTCCCAGGCCGAGAAGGTGTTTTACTGCCTGGTCAAAGCCTTCCTGGCTGTCGCATCCCACCGAAGCAATCCTGGGGTTGCTCTCTATCTGGTTGTCATAAAGGACGGCGGGAATTTTGCTGGTGGCAAGCTCCGTCATCCAGGGATCAATCAGGGAGAATCCCAGGATAAAGGCGCCCAGATAACCGTTTTGTATCATAAATACGCCATAAGGGATCTGACGCTGAAACTCTTTGTCAACAGGTACTATTTCTACGGTCCAGCCTTCCGGCTCCGCCATTTGCCGGAAACCGAGGATGATGTCATAGCCAAATTGGTCCTGGGTCCGATAGTCCATGTTTTCGATGATAATGCAGAGCTTTTTTTCACGGCTCAGCAGCCGTTTGTTGTGATAGCCCAGCTCTACTGCGGTCTCAAGTATTTTTTTGCGCATTTCGTCGCTGATGTCCGTGGCATTGTTCAGGCCCTTGGAGACCGTGCTTTTAGAAACACCCAGTTTTGCTGCAATGTCATTGATTGTAGTCATGGTTTACGAAACTCCCTTTCAAAACGCAGTTTCCGCATCCAGCCTATTATACCAGAAAATCAATCATTGCACAACGAAAAATATCAACAAATAGTTTCGAAACCCAAATCGATTCGTTGACTGAGAAAGAATTCTGTGATACCATCGCATTAATCGGGATGTATGAAATGCTGGGGCCGGAGCGGATTTCGGCGGTTTCAGGGGAGCTTCGGTAACAGGGATCTGTGGAGGTATGACAGTGAAATTTATATTCGGAAGACAGGATTTTAAGACAATGGAGCGGGGGGAGGAAAACTGCTACCTGATGACCAATGGCCTGGGAGGCTTTTCGTCGCTTACCATGGCCGGCTCCTGCACCAGAAACGACCATGCCCTGCTTATGAGCTGCGAGCAGACGGAGGCACCGAACCATCGTTTTAACATGATACACAGGCTGGAGGAAATCCTGCGTCAGGGTTCGGAGGAAATTCATCTCTCCACCCAGGATTTTACCACACCGGAAAAGCAAGAGACAGGTTACCGCTTCCTGGCGTCTTTTACGTATGAAGACTATCCCGTCTGGCGTTATGAGACGAAGGGGATTGAGATTGTGAAGAAGGTGGCGCTGGCACCGGGGGAGAACACGGTGGGCGTTTCCTATGAAATAAGGAACCGGTCCCAGGAGGATGCGCAGCTGCAGGTGATCCCGCAGATGGAGTTTACGGCCAAGGGGGCGGAGCTTACAGCAGAGCAGGGCTTTTCCTTTTCCGGCATGAGTACTGTGGAAGCAGCCGGACAGAAGATTGCTTCCGCGGTGATCGAATCTGACGGAAGAAGCCTTTACTGTGAGACCAACGGTTTGCTGTTGCAGCAGCCTGTAAGCCTTCAGTGCGGTCTTTATTACAGGCATGATTTCTGCGACGGCAGGAAAGCCACCGGCTGTACGGCTGCAAATCACAGGATTCTATTTCGGATCCGGCCGGGAGAAAGAGTTTCAGGGGAGATCCTTTACAGTACGGCACCTGTATCCGGGCGTTGGAGCCTGCGGCCGGGGCCGGGCGGCGCATTGCGGATTGCGGAGGATCTGGCACGATACAGAGAAGCCCTGCGGCAAAAGGCAGGATTCCGGGATGAAACGGCCCGGACGCTGACGGCAGCGGCAGACCAGTTTATATCCTGGCGGTCTTCCACGGATAATCGGACGATCCTGGCCGGCTATCCCTTTTTTGAGGACTGGGGGAGGGACACTATGATTTCCCTGCCGGGATGCTGTATCTCCACGAAGCAGTATGATGTGGCAGAAAGCATATTGAAGACCTTTATGATGTATTGCAGGAAGGGACTGATGCCCAATTTATTCCCGGAGGGGAAGCAGGAGCCACGGTATAATACGGTGGATGCGGCCCTTTTGTTTATCATAGCGGTATATGAATATTACGGGCGGACGGAGGATAAGGACTTCGTATCCGGGGCCTGGGCAGTCATGCGGGACATCGTGGACTGGTATCGGCGGGGAACGGATTTCAACATTGCCATGGAGGAGGACGGCCTCATTCATGCAGGGGAAGGATATGACCAGGTGACCTGGATGGATGTGAGGGTGGGGGAGATTCTGCCCACCCCCCGGCACGGCAAGCCGGTGGAGATCAATGCGTACTGGTATAACGCCCTCTGTATCATGGATTTTTTCCAAAGGGAGCTTAAAGGTGAGGTTTCGGAGGATGATACAGATTACAGGGCCTTGGCAGAGCAGGCGGGAGAAAGCTTCCGGGAAAAGTTCTGGAATGAGGCGGCAGGCTGCCTGAAGGATGTGCTGTCCGGGGAGGACGGTGCGCAGGGAACGAAAACGGGGCAGGAGTCAGGCTGTGAGGCAGTTCAGAAGAACGGGAAGGCAGATGAGCAGAAGGACGGTGCGGAACACAACAAGGTGTGTCCGGATACCCAGATCCGCTGCAATCAGATCTGGGCGGTTTCGCTTCCCTTTTCGCTGCTGGACAGGGAACAGGAGAAGCAGGTGGTGGAGACGGTGTTTCGCAAGCTGTATACGCCTTTGGGCCTGCGGACCCTGGATCCTGGGGATCCGGAATTTCAGCCCGAATATGGGGGGGAGCAGCTGAAGCGGGATCTGGCCTACCACCAGGGTACGGTATGGACGTATCCCCTGGGAGCCTATTATCTTGCGTACCTGAAGGTGAATGATTACTCGGAGGAGGCTAAGGCTCATGTCAGGGCACAGCTGGAGAGCATCACGGCAGCCCTGCGGGAGGGCTGCATCGGACAGCTTCCGGAAATCTACGACGGGGAGCACCCGGTTTCCTCCAAAGGATGCTTTGCCCAGGCCTGGAGTGTGGGCGAGCTCTTACGAGTGTATGAGGCGCTGGAATTATGTGAATGAGTATCCTGTGTCACGGCAGGGCGGTGACAGGGAGGTGGCTATGAGCAGAACGGGGACGGGCTTAACTATGCAGAAGGTAATGATTGTGGAGGATGACGGGGCAATTCGGGATGAGCTGGCGCTTCTGCTGGAAAACGAGGGATATTGTCCGCTGGTGGTTACGGACTTTACGGACATTGAGGGTCAGGTGCGGAAGGAGGCGCCTGACCTGATTTTGTTGGACATCTGTCTGCCGGGGCAGGACGGCTTTGCTCTTTGCGCCGGTCTGCGCAGGGGTGTGGGGGTATCGGTCATTTTTGTGACCAGCCGGGACTCCGGCCAGGATGAGGTACGGGCCTTAAGCCTGGGAGGTGACGATTATATTACCAAACCATACAGCGTGCCCGTGCTGCTGGCCAGGATCCGGGCGGTCCTGCGTCGGAGCAGCGGGCAGGAGAAGCCGGAGGAAAAGGAAACGGCGGGCCTGCGGCTGAATCTGGCCAGGGGCACGGTATCCGCAGAGGGAGGCACCGTGGTGCTCAGCCGCAACGAGCTGCAGATTTTGTCCTGTCTGATGGATCAGGCGGGCCGGATTGTATCCCGGGCGGACCTGATCGAGGAACTGTGGGACAAGCGGATCTATATTGACGATAATACGCTCAGCGTCAATATGACCAGATTGCGGGGAAAGCTGGCGGAGATAGGACGGCCTGACTGCATTCAGACCCGCCGGGGAATGGGGTATCAGCTATGACATTGGGGGAATTTCTATCTGACCGCCTGGGGCGGATTTTCATGGTGGCGGCCTGTGCCGGAGGGGCAGCCCTTTTCCTGCTGGCTACGGGAACACAGCCGGGTATCATTGTGATTCTGCTGTTGGTTTTCCTGCCGGTGTTATGTATGGTACAGATGTGTGATTTTTTCCGCTGCCGCGCGCATCTTAAGGAGCTGGCGCATGTGATGGAGGGACTGGACAGGAAATACCTCTTTTTCGAGTGTGTATCAGGAAGCCGCAGTCTCTATGAACGCCGTCTTTTTGACCTGTGCAGGCAGGCCGGACAGTCCATGACGGCAGCGGTTTCTGAGGCTCAGGCGGCTAAACGGGAGTATCGGGAGTATGTGGAAGGCTGGGTGCATGAGATCAAGGCGCCTATTACGGCGGCGGGGCTGATCTGCCGGAATACGGATTCGGAAATCCGGCGCAGGCTTTCCGGGGAATTGTCACAGATCGAAGCCCATGTGGAACGGGCGCTGTTTTACGCCAGGGCGGAAAGCCCGGAGAAGGATTTTCTGATCCGGCAGGCAGAGCTGGAAGAGATCGTATCCCGGGCGGTGGAGCAGCATCGGACGCTGTTGATTCAAAGCGGTGTCCGCGTGGAAACCTCCGGCCTGGAGGAAACGGTTTTCACTGACGGTAAGTGGGCGGCCTTTATTCTGGGCCAGCTGCTGCAGAATGCAGCCCGTTATCGGAGGGAGGAGCCTGTCATTACTCTGTCTGCAATGCGGAATGGCAGGGAGGTACAACTGACCGTCCGGGATAATGGTATGGGTATTCCGTCTTATGAGCTGCCAAGAGTCTTTGAACGGGGCTTTACCGGCAGCAACGGGAGAGCCCGGGGAGGCTCTACGGGGATGGGATTATATCTTTGCAGGAAGCTGGCAGACTGTCTGGGGATTGGTTTGCAGATTGCTTCCGCGGAGGGCAGGGAAACCGCAGTCACTCTTATCTTTCCGGCTAAAGGAAATCTTACGGAATCGTAAGGAAAATCCATATCAATTCGATACCATCCTTCCGGCTTTTGCTGTATGATGCCGTTATGGAAAAGGAGGCCGGATTATGCTGAAGGTAAACAATATCGAAAAATATTACGGCAGTAAAAATAATGTTACCAGGGCGCTGGACCGTATCAGCTTCCAGGTGGCGGACGGGGAATTTATTGCCGTCATGGGAGCTTCAGGGAGCGGAAAGACTACCCTGCTCAACTGTATTTCCACCATTGACACGGTGAGTGCCGGGGAGATTCTGCTGGACGGTGAGAACGTTGCGGAGCTTCCGGCGTCTGAGCTGGCCAGGTTCCGCCGGGAACGGCTGGGATTTGTATTTCAGGACTTTAATCTGCTGGACACGCGGGGGCGGTGCAGAAGCGGGTGGCAGATGTGGCAGGGAAGCTGGGGATCGGCGACATCCTTGGCAAGTTTCCCTGTCAGGTGTCAGGAGGGCAGAAGCAGCGCGCGGCCTGTGCCCGTGCCATTGTGGCGGGACAGTCCCTGCTTCTGGCGGATGAGCCTACGGGAGCCCTGGACTCCGGTGCGTCTAAGAATCTGCTGGAAATCATGTCGGAGATGAATCGGAGCATGGGAGCCACGATACTGATGGTTACCCATGACGCTTACAGCGCCAGCTATTCGGGACGAGTGCTGTTCCTGAAGGACGGGCGCATTTTTAACGAGCTGTATAAGGGAGAGCGCACACGGGCCGTATTTTATCATGAAATACTGGATGTGCTGGCGGCGATGGGGGGTGATGTCAGTGATGTATTGTAAGCTGGCTTTACGGAATGCCAGACGCCAGACCGGCGATTATTTGATTTATTTCGCCACCGTTATCCTGGCGGCGGCGCTGCTCTATGCCTTTAACGGGCTGGTATTTTCCAAAGAGATTGCCGAATTGTCCGTACGCATGAAACAGGTGCGCTGGATGATTGTCCTGGCCAGTATGGTAGTGGTGGGTATCTTCGGATGGCTGGTATCTTATGCTGCCGATTTCATGCTTACCCGCCGCAGCCGGGAGCTGGGAACCTATATTCTCACCGGCCTGGAAAACAATCAGGTGGCCAGGCTGTTCTTTCAGGAGAACCTGGCAGTGGGGGCGGGAGCTTTTTTGGCGGGGCTGCTTTTTGGCGGGATTCTGTATCAGATGCTGCGGGCCGTGGTGCTGACCCTGTTCAGGCAGTCCTACCGGTTTGCTTTCACCTTTTCCCCTCCGGCGGCGGGGCTGACTTTTGTATATTTTACATTGATATACCTCCTGGCCATGCGCAGGAGCAGGAAGCGGATCCGTAAAATGAAAATATACGACCTGATTTACCTGGAGCGTCAAAATGAGGACAAGGTCATCCCCACAGGCCGGAAGAGGCGATGGATTTTTGCCGCTTCGCTGGTGCTGGGGGCTATGGGAACGGTATTGCTTTTGGCGGGGGATGTGCTGTCCGGGTTTATCGGCGCAGGGTGCATTATTCTGTTTCTCTATGGCTTTTTTCTCAGTTTTGCCTCCGGGGTTCCGGCTTTTTTTGACAGGCATCCTGTCCTGAAATACCGGGGACAGAATCTGATGATCTTTCGCACGCTTACCGCCAGGCTGGCATCCATGGGAGTGCTGATGGCTACCATTGCGCTGCTTTTTACCGCCACGCTGATTTCCCAGGGGGCGGGGATGGTGTTCCATGGCCTGTTTGAGGGCCGGACTGCGGAAAATACCTGCTTTGACCTGTTTGTGGGCATGGAAGGTGCCGATGGGGATCCGGCTTCCTATCTGGACTATATCCGGGAAAATATCTCCGTGGAGGAGGCGCTGCTGTACCGGGTTTATGAGACAGAAGAGGGCCAGGTGAAAGAATATCTCAGCGGTCCTGCCTATTATTCGGCTTTTTATAAGGGAGACACGGTGCTGCGTTACAGCGATTATGCTGCCCTGCGGTCGGTGGCGGGCTACCCGCCGGTTGAGGCAGGGGCGGGAAAGTACCTGATCCATTGCACAAACTATGTCAGGGGACTGCTGGAGGAATACGACCAGCCGCTTACACTGGGGGAGGATACCCTGGAGCTCGGAGGTTTTTACACGGAGTATTTTTCCCAGAGCTACGGCGTGGCCAACGGGCGCGGGTATATCCTGGTAGTTCCGGATGAGGCGGTGACGGGGCTTCCGGTTCATCATCTGGCCTATGCGGCCCGGACGGTCCAGCCGGTGAGCAGAGAGCAGTTTTATGATCTGACAGCCATTGCGGATCGGCTGCGCGCGGCAAACGATTATCGGATCTATGCCCAGATCATTTCCAAGGCGGATCAGACGGAAGAGATGGCATGGTCCACCGCCATGCTGGTGTTTCCCCTTTGCTTCCTGGCGCTGGCCCTGACAATGACGGCGGCGACTATCCTGACTATCCAGCAGCTCAGCGAGTCCGGGCACTACCGCCTGCAGTTTGAGCTGCTGCGCAAGCTGGGTATGGAGCACAGGGAAATGGCAAAGATACTGCGGAAACAATTTACGATTTATTATGCCATGCCCGCCGTCCCTCCGGTGCTGATCGGCGTCCCCTTTATCCTGCATCTGGCGAATGCCCCTGAGCCGGGGGTCATGGTGGGGATCAACAGTCCTGCCGCTATTACCGGTATGGCGCTGGGGATGTTCTTTCTGATCTATGGGATTTATATTGTGCTGGCATATACCAGCCTGAAGAAAAATGTGCTGCCTTAGGGAAACGCTGATGAAAGCGTTTCCCGCAAGC
>CAJTKW010000055.1:23282-27555 GCA_910577035.1 uncultured Acetatifactor sp. | reverse complement strand
AAGAGGACGGCACCGGGACACCTGACGGGGAAGAAGAGGACGGCACCGGGACACCTGACGGGGAAGAAGAGGACGGCACCGGGACACCCGACGGGGAAGAAGAGGACGGCACCGAGGCATCCGGCGAGGAAGGCGGAGCCGCATCCGGTGAGGAAGCACCGGATGTTGAGGAGCCCATAATCAATAATATCTATGAATATACCAATTATTCTTCCTTTACCATGCTGTCGGACGGGACGGTTTTTGCCGCTAAAAATCACCGCATCCAGGATTCGTCGGATCCGGAGAATTATGTCACAACCAATGAGCTGAGCATATGCAGCTGGGATGCCGAAGGAAAGATGCTGCATGAGACCAGTCTTGGCGAACTGAACGACCGTACGTGGATTTCCGCCATGATGGAAGGAACGGATGATGCGCTGTATCTGATTCAGGTGGAGAACAATGAAGACTACAGTGAATCCAGTTATTACAGGATCAGGATCGGCAAGGACGGAACCATTGGGGAGAGGCAGAAGCTGTCCGATGAAACCCTGCCGTTATTTACCAACAGTGACCAGATTATTTCAAAGGGGGACGGCAGTACCTTTATTTCTTACCGGGACGACAATGACTGGGCGAAGATGTATTATACCATTTATGACGTGGCAACGGATACCATGGGAGACATCAAGGACTTTCCCAGCAGCATTTCCTATACCTATGATTATAATGTAATGCTGCCCGGACGTACCCATGATCTGATCTATACGGGAAACGGCGGTATCTACTGCTGGGATCAGGGAGACGAAGCAGGCCGCCTGATGGTGAATTATATTAACTCTGACCTGTATATCCAAAGTGTCAGGGGACTTGTTGAGCTGGATGATACTTCCTTCCTGTGTTTCTATCAGGAGGACTGGAATTCCGGCCTCAGGGCCGGTGTCTTTACTTATGTGGCGCCGGAGGACATCCAGGATAAGAAAGTTCTGGTGCTGGGCGGCAATTATGTTGATTCCGCGCTGGAAAAGCGCGTGATTGAATATAACAGGAATAACGCGGAGTACCGGATCGTCCTGAAAGAATACAATACCTATAACAGCTATGACGATTACAATGCAGGCATCACACAGCTGAATAACGATATTATATCCGGGAAAATGCCGGACATCCTGGTGAATAACTCCTATAACGGGCTGCCCGTCAGCAATTACATTTCCAAGGGTTTGCTTGCAGACATTGACAAGCTGATCGCCGAGGACGAGGAGCTGTCCCAGAAGGAGTTCATGCAAAATGCCTTTGACGCGTATCGTACTGACGGCAAGCTGTATCATATCGTGCCGGACTTTGAAATTTATACCGTGATTGCCAAGGAGTCCCTGGTGGGGAACCGGGAATCCTGGTCCATGGAGGATATGCAGCAGGTACTGGCAGGCATGGGTGAGGAGGCCAAGGCATTCAGCGGCAATACCTCCCGTAATGATTTCATGAACATGGTGATGCGGTACTGCGGCAACCAGTTTGTGGATCTGTCTACCGGGAAATGTGCCTTTAACACGGATGATTTCATCTCCATGATGGAGTACGCTAAGAACCTTCCCGCAGGGGAGGGTGAAAACTCCGGCATTTATGACGAAGGATACTGGCAGGAGTACTGGGATACCTACGAGTCACAGTACAGACAGAACAGGACACTGCTGCTGGAAGCAAATTTCTGGAGATTTGACAATCTGGCTTATACGATCAACGGCCAGATTGGCGAGGAGGTCAGCTATGTCGGGTTTCCTACCAATGGCGGGAACGGGTCCTATGTGATGAGCAGCGGGACATATGTGCTGTCTGCCAAGTCGAAGAACCTGGACGAAGCGTGGAATTTCATGCGTTACTATCTGACGGATGAGGGACAGGAGAACGTCGGTTACTTCCCCACGCGGAAAGACTTCTTTGTCGAAAAGTCAAAAGATGCCCTGAAGCGTCCCACCTATGAATGGACCGACGAAAACGGGGAGACCCATGTGGAAGAGCAGGAAATGAGTATATACATCAACGGCGAACAGGTGAAGTATGATCCCCTGAACCAGGAGCAGCTTGACAAGCTCATTGCCTTTATCGAATCCGTGCGTAATCCGTTCTACACCAATGAAGAGGTTATGAATATCATTAACGAAGAGATTGAAGGCTTCTTCACGGGACAGAAGCCGGCGGCGGATGTGGCGGATGTCATTCAGAGAAGAGTGCAGAATTATGTGGATGAAAACAGTTAAATAAGGGAAATCGGTAAAACGTGAACGCAGGCGGGGATACTCGCCTGCGTTCTTTTGTAAGTGTGGCGTAGGAACAGTGCAGTGCCCTGTCTGAACCTACGGTTTTCAGGTCAGCTTTATGGGAATGCCCCTTGACTCCAGGTAATGCTCCAGGGTGAGTTCACCCCCGTGCTCCTTCAGCCATTTCCTGTGAGTATTGTAATCCGGCATCACGGAGGCAACCTTGTTCCAGAATTCTTTGGAGTGGTTCATATGGGTCAGATGGCAGAGCTCGTGAACCACTACATAATCCAGTATCTCAGGCGGGGCGAAGATCAGGCGGTAATTAAAGGAGAGGGTGCCCCGGGAAGAGCAGCTTCCCCAGCGGGTCTTCTGGTCCCGGATGGTGACGGCGGTATAGCAGCCGCCGGTTAAGGTCCTGTAGTAAGCACAGCGCTGTTCAATACGCATCCTGGCAGCGCTGCGGTAACGCTTTTCCAGGGTCTGCAGGCGCTTTGTCTCGGTCTGGGTGAGATAAATGATTTGGGGCATGGCGTTTTCCTTTCAGCAGACATGCTTATCCACATCGACGATGGTGAAATAGCCGGGGTTTTCGGTCTGCACCTTTTGGGCAATCAGCTCTGTCAGCTCCCTGTCGGGAAGACGGAAGTCATAGGGGGCCGCCACGTCGAAAATCAGGTTGGTATGGTCCGCCCTGACGGCAATGTGAAAGTCGTGCATGGTGAGGGCGGGGTCGATTCCGGCAAGAATTTTCTGTACCAGCTCTTTCAGCCGTTCCGTTTCCTCGTCCCCCTGGCGGACCGGATCCATGTGGATGACGGCCTGACAGCCCAGAGTATCTCTCAGTTCATGCTCAATGGTGTCGATGACCTCATGCAGGGTCACCAGCTCGCCGTCCGCAGACACCTCCGCGTGGAGGGAAAGCAGGATTCTGCCGGGGCCGTAATTGTGTACGATCAGGTCGTGGATGCCAAGAATTTCCCGATGGGAAGTTACAATATCATGTACCTGCTGTACAAAGGCCTGGTCCGGTGCCTGGCCCAGCAGAGGATTGACGGTATCCCTGGCGGCGCAGAAGCCTGCGTAGCAGATGAACAGCCCCACCAGGACGCCGCACCAGCCGTCGGTGTGGAGGCCCGTAAGCCGGGAGAGCAGGGCGGAGGCCAGGACTACGGTAGTGGCGGCCATGTCGCTCAGAGAATCCGTGGCGGCTGCCTTCATGGCAGCGGAATCCAGCTTTTTTCCCAATCGGCCGTTGTAGAAGAACATGTAGCCCTTTACCAGGACGGAAGCCACGAGGATACCCAGGATGACGGGGGTGAGGACCAGATCCCCGGGATGGAGGATTTTGTCCACGGAGCTTTTTAACAGCTCCACTCCCATGAGCAGGATAATGACGGATACCAGGAAACCGGAGATATACTCAAACCTGCCGTGTCCGAAGGGGTGATCCTGGTCAGGTTTCTGCCCGGCTACCCGGAAGCCCACCAGGGTAATGACGGAGGATCCGGCGTCCGACAGATTGTTGAAGGCGTCCGCCATAATGGCGATGGAGCCGCTGATGAAGCCTGCGGCAAGCTTCCCGCCAAACAGAAGCAGATTCAGGACAATGCCCACTCCGCCGCACAGCATTCCGTAGGCCTGGCGAACCGCCTGGTCCCGGGTGTTTTCACGATCTTTGACAAATAATTTTGACAGTAAGGTAATCATAACCGACATCCTTTTTCTTTAGTATATCAGGGGGCAGGGAAAAATGCAAGGAAGTGAAAAATCCCGGGCAGACGGTATTGCATGGAAAATGTCTTTGGTGTTATAATTATCCTAATTCTTTAAAAATTAGGATAATATCCAGGTAAGGAGAGGGAAAATGAGCAGAAAACCGGTAGTTTTAATGATTTTGGATGGTTACGGCCTGAATGAGAAGGCGGAGGGAAATGCGGTAGCTTTGGCGAAGACGCCCGTGATGGACAGGCTGATGAAAGAATATCCCTTTGTGAGGGGAAATGCCAGCGGTATGGCGGTAGGACTGC
>CAJTKW010000055.1:21986-23258 GCA_910577035.1 uncultured Acetatifactor sp. | reverse complement strand
GGCAATTCCGAGGTGGGACACCTGAATATGGGCGCAGGGCGTATTGTGTATCAGGAGCTTACCAGGATTACCAAGGAAATACAGGACGGAACCTTTTTCGAGAATCCGGCGCTGCTGAAAGCAGTGGAAAACTGTAAGCGCAGGGGCAGTGCGCTGCATTTGATGGGCTTATTGTCCGACGGCGGCGTGCACAGCCATAATACACATTTGTACGGCCTGCTGGAGCTGGCAAAGAGAAACGGCTTGGAAAAGGTGTATGTGCACTGCTTCCTGGATGGACGCGATACGCCGCCTGCCAGCGGGAAGGAGTATGCGGAGGCGTTGACGGCGGAGATGGAGAAGATCGGCGTGGGTAAGATTGCTTCCGTCATGGGCCGGTATTATGTGATGGATCGTGACAAGAACTGGGACAGGGTCAGGCTTGCCTACGATGCCATGACAAAGGGAGAGGGGCTGACTGCAAACTGCGGCATCTGTGCCATTCAGGAATCTTATGACAGGGGGGAGACGGATGAATTTGTAAAGCCCACCCTGGCCCTTGAAGGGGGTAAGCCGGTGGCTCTTGTACAGGACGGAGATTCCGTAATTTTCTTTAATTTCCGGCCTGACAGGGCGAGAGAAATCACCAGGGCCTTCTGTGACGACGATTTCCAGGGCTTTGACAGGGGTTCCAGGAAGGATGTGACTTTTGTATGCTTTTCCGATTATGACCCTACAATTGCCAATAAGGAGGTGGCGTTTGAAAAGCAGTCTGTGGACAATACCTTCGGACAGTGGCTGGCGGCAAATCAATTAAAGCAGGCACGCATCGCGGAGACGGAGAAATATGCCCATGTTACCTTTTTCTTTAACGGCGGCGTGGAAGAGCCAAACCCCGGCGAGGACAGGGTGCTGGTGAACTCCCCCAAGGATGTGGCCACCTATGATCTGAAGCCTCAGATGAGTGCCCCCGAGGTCTGCGAGAAGCTTTGCGAGGCAATTTACTCCGACAAGTATGACGTTATTATTATCAACTTTGCGAACCCCGATATGGTAGGACATACCGGTGTCCTGGAGGCTGCGGTCAAGGCGGTGGAGACGGTTGATGCGTGTGTGGGGAAAGCGGTGGACGCGGTGAAGGAGACGGGGGGAGTCCTGTTTATCTGTGCGGACCACGGAAATGCGGAGCAGCTGGTGGACTATGACAACGGCGAACCTTTTACGGCCCACACCACCAATCAGGTGCCTTTTATTCTGGTAAACTATGACGAGGCCTATGGTTTGAGGGAGGGC
>CAJTKW010000055.1:8168-21976 GCA_910577035.1 uncultured Acetatifactor sp. | reverse complement strand
GTGAACGCGGACCCTGCTTACGGTCTGCGGGAGGGCGGCTGCCTGGCGGATATTGTGCCCACTTTGATCCAGATTATGGGCAGAAACCAGCCGGCAGAAATGACGGGGAAATCGCTGCTGATCAAAAAATAGAGCGCAGGAAATGCTTTATGCAGAAGGGGGCGCGGATATGGCCTTTGTATTTGAAAATGATTACGACGAGGTGGATACTCCGCGCCTGAAGCTGCGGATTCTCACCAAAGAGCAGGGAAATGAGAAGGAGATACCTTATTACTGGTACGAGATTGCGAGAAAGCCGGATTTGATTCCCGTAGGCAAGATCAGCATCAGAATCGGCCATAATTATCATTCCTATTATAACGGGAATATGGGCTATGAGGTAGACGAGGCATACCGGGGACAGCATTATGCCCTGGAGGCGGCAAAGGCGGTCCTGGCGGTGGCCAGGCATCATGGAATGGACAAAATTTATATTACCTGCGAGGAGGACAATACTGCCTCATACAGAACCATAGAAAGCCTGGGTGCCGGACTGGTGGAGATTACGGAAATCCCCACGGATTATTTCGGCTGGTATGAGGGGATTCCGAGACACAGGGTTTATGAGCTGAGCTTATAAAACGGAGAGGATGCCGCTGCCTGGAGAGCCGTAAGCTTTCGTTTCAGGATTTCATGGATAATAGGCAGGGAGAAGGAGACAGGGAATGGTACGGGTAAGGCTGGGAAAGACAGAAATGGTTGCGGAAAAGAACGCCTTCGGGGCGCTGCCCATTCAGCGCGTTTCAAAGGAGGAGGCGGTAAGGCTGCTGCGTAAGGCGTATCATGCAGGGGTCAATTTCTATGATACGGCGCGTTTTTACACTGACAGCGAGGAAAAGCTGGGGGAAGCCTTTGCGGGGATGCGGGAGAAGGTTTTTATAGCCACCAAGACGGGGGCGCAGACGGCGGAGGACTTCTGGAAGGATCTGGACACCTCCCTGGGAAATCTGCAGACGGATTATGTGGATCTGTATCAGTTCCATAATCCCGGCTTCTGCCCGAAGCCCGGGGACGGCACCGGGTTATATGAGGCCATGCTGGAGGCAAAGGATAAAGGGATGGTACGCCATGTGGGTATTACCAACCATCGCCTGAGCGTGGCCCATGAGGCCGTGGAGAGCGGCCTGTATGAGACGCTGCAGTTTCCCTTCAGCTATCTGGCGGGAGAGAAGGATATTGAGCTGGTGGAGCTGTGCAGAAAGGCGGATATGGGCTTTATCGCCATGAAGGCGCTTTCCGGCGGCCTGATTACCAACTCCGCTGCAGCTTACGCCTTTCTTGCCCGGTATGACAATGTACTTCCCATCTGGGGCATACAGCGGGAGCGGGAGCTGGATGAATTTCTGTCCTATGTGGAGAAACCGCCGGTGATGAGTGAAGAGCTGGCCGAGGTGATTGCCAAGGACCGGGAGGAGCTGATGGGAGAATTCTGCCGGGGCTGCGGTTACTGTATGCCCTGCCCGGCGGGCATCGAGATCAATAACTGTGCCCGTATGAGCCTGCTGATCCGCCGTGCGCCTTCCGCCGCCCAGCTGACGCCGGAAATGCAGGAGAAAATGAAACGCATCGAGTCCTGCCTCCACTGCGGCAAATGTAAGTCAAAATGCCCCTATGGGCTGGATACGCCCACACTGCTGGAAAAGAATTATCAGGATTACCGTGAAATTCTTGCAGGTAAGGCATTATAACGTATAACCTCCTCCCTGTACGGGCATACTCTGCCAAAACGAAACTGTACAAGGAGGAGTTATTATGTCCGCATATTTTGAGATTACGAAGGTACATGCAAGGGAAATCCTGGACTCCAGGGGCAATCCCACGGTGGAGGCGGAGGTCACGGTGAAAAACCCCGTGGACGGGCGGCTGTATGCGGGGCTGGCAGCAGTGCCCTCGGGCGCAAGCACGGGCCGGTTTGAAGCAGTGGAGCTGCGGGACGGAGAAACCCGGTATTTCGGCCTGGGAGTACAGCACGCCGTAAAAAATGTCAATGAAAAGATTGCCCCGCAGCTTCTGGGAAAGAATGCTCTTTGCCAGACGGCCATAGATAAAATGATGGTGGAGCTGGACGGAACGGAGAGTAAGGAAAATCTGGGGGCCAATGCCACACTCTCCGTGTCCATGGCCTGTGCAAAGGCGGCTGCCTGCGCACTGCAGGTACCGTTATACCGCTATCTGGGCGGTATTTGTACCAAGCTGCTCCCCATGCCGATGATGAATATTTTGAACGGCGGCAAGCATGCGGCCAACACCGTGGACTTTCAGGAATTTATGATTATGCCGGTGCGGGCAAAGAATTTTGCCGAGGCACTGCGCATCTGTGCGGAGATCTACCATAATCTGAAGAAGCTGCTGAACGAAAAGGGGCTTTCCACCGGAGTGGGAGACGAGGGCGGCTTTGCGCCGGACCTGCCGGATGCGGAGAGCGTGCTGCAGTTCCTGGTGGATGCCATGGAAGCCTCGGGTTATGTTCCCGGGGAGGACGTGCGCATTGCCATGGATGCCGCCAGCAGCGAGCTTTACAACGAAAAGACCGGAATGTACCATTTCCCCGGGGAGAGCAGGCTTAAGGGCAAGGAGGTGATCCGGGGCACGGAGGATATGATTGCTTACTATGAGCAGCTGACGGAGCGTTTTCCCATTATTTCCATTGAGGACGGGCTGGCGGAGGATGACTGGGACGGGTGGCAGGAGCTGACGGCCAGGCTGGGAGACAGGATCCAGCTGGTGGGAGACGACCTGTTTGTCACCAACACCAAACGGCTGGATGCCGGCATCAAGCTGGGCTGTGCCAATGCCATATTGGTGAAGGTGAACCAGATCGGTACTTTAACGGAAGCCTTTGAAGCGGTGGATATGGCCCACAAGGCAGGCTACCGGGCAGTGATTTCCCATCGGTCGGGGGAGACGGAGGATTCCACCATAGCGGATATTGCCGTGGCCTGGAATGCAGGACAGATCAAGACCGGTGCGCCCTGCAGAAGCGACCGCGTTGCAAAGTACAACAGACTGTTACGAATAGAGGAAGAGCTGGAAACGGCGGCGGATTATCCCGGTATGTGGCTGTTTCGCAGAAATGAATAAAAGGATAGGGGTATCCGAATAACCGGCGACAGGAAGCTCTTGTTTTTTGTCGCCGGCGTGTTATCTGCTCCGCTTTTTCGAAAAATTCCTTGACATTTTATAAAGTGTAATTTATACTAAATTGTACAAATTGCATAGGGGAAATTGTATACAGGTATTCACAAGGGAGTGAAGGGGTGTTTCATTCCTTTTTGTTATACGCGTCAGTTTAAAACGATGAAGCGTAGAAGTGTGCAGTGGAACTCCTATGCAGTAAATCTAACAGGAGGAGAGAAGATTATGAAAAAGAAAGTATTAAGTTTGCTGCTGGCTTCAGCCATGGTCTTTAGTATGGCGGCCTGCGGCGGCAAAGATGACGGATCTTCGGGCAGCGGCGACGGCAGCAGTTCCACACCTGTGGAAAGCAGCAGCTCCGCACCTGTCGAGAGCAGCGGCTCCGGGGAAGGGGATACCAATACTCCGCCGGCATCCAAGGGTACCGTTACCTATCGCACCACCACCTCTGTCATGCCCAGTAACTGGAACGAGATGACTTATGAGGACGATAACGATACTCAGATTATGGACCGTATCGTATCCAGCTTTTTCACGTATGATTTCAAGTTTGAGGACGGGAAGAAGTACAGGGACGACGGCACCGTCAATGCAGAAGGGATTGTTCCCGGCGAATTTGAAGTCAAGTATGCCGCGGCTGTTAAGCTGGAGGACGTGACTTCGGAAGTGGATGCCAAGTGGGGCTATACCGACGAGCAGAAGGCGGCAGGAAGCTATGCCTGGAAGATCACCCTCAGGGAGGATCTGAAATGGGACGACGGCACACCCATTGACGCCAACGATTTCGTCTATACCATGCAGCAGCAGCTGGATCCGGATTTCCATCTCATGCGTGCAGCATCTTTTTACAATAATATTATGATTAAGGGTGCCCGGAATTATGTGGACCAGGGCCAGTCTGTATGGGTAGACAACGGAGCTACCGGTGAGCCCGGCTATACGGTGGCAGACCTTGTGAAGGGTGAGGACGGTACCTATGCGCAGGCAGACGGCAGTGCCGTTAAATTTGCCCTCACGGATAATACCCTGCAGCAGTGCAGCGGTTATTCCGTAACAGAACTGACGGAGATGGGGTATCTTGATGCGGACGCCTTGGCAGCCCTGCAGGAGCTGGCTGACGAGGACGGTCATGTGTCGGTTACGGATGAAACCATTGATCTGGTGGCGAAGCTGATTGACACCGATAACTGGGGGCATGAGCCTGTAGAGAATGTTCCCCTGTACATGGTAGGTGAGGTAGTCTATGGCGAGTATTCCTTTGAGGATGTAGGACTTTACGCTCCCAGCCAGTATGAGCTGGTGGTTTGTCTGGATGCTCCCATCAAGTGCCTGAAGGAGGACGGTTCCCTCTCTTATGAGGCGGCTTACAGCTTCGGCGGCCTGCCCCTTGTAAAGAAGGATCTGTACGAGTCCTGCAAGAAGGAGCCTCAGGCAGGTGCTACCCTTTGGACCACCAATTATAATTCCTCCCTTGAGACCAGTGCCAGCTGGGGGCCTTTTAAGCTTACTTCCTTCCAGTCCGGTAAATCCTATGAGATGGAGAAGAATGAGTACTGGTTTGGTTACAGCGATGAGGACTATAAGGATCAGTATCTGGTAGACAAGATCTACTGTGAGCAGGTGAGTGAGGCCGCTACCCGGTGGCTCAAGTTCCTGGGCGGTGAGACCGACAGTATCGGCCTGGATGTGGACCACAAGGAGGATTACCGTGATTCCAAATACACGCTGTATGCTCCCGGCACCGGTACTTACGGCACCATGATTTACTCGAACCTTGACGTGCTGAAGAGCAATGGACGTAACAACGGTATTCTGTCCATTTTGGATTTCAGGAAGGCAATTTCCCTGTATCTTGACAGAGATGATTTCAATGCGACCCTGTTCACTTCCCATAAGCCCTGCTATGGTCTGCTGGGCCCGGCCTATTATCATGACGTGGAGAACGGCGGTGTGTACAGATTCACACAGCAGGCAAAGGAAGGTTTGCTGCGGGTATACGGCTTTACCAAAAATGATGACGGTACCTGGACCGACGGTACCAACAAGTATGCTACCTACGAGGATGCCTACGAGGTAATGAACGGCATGAACCGTCCTCTTGCCAAGGAGCTGGTTGAGGCGGCTTATACCGAGATGACGGGGAATCCGGACAAGTACGGCTATGACCCGGGCAAGAAGATTACGCTGCTGTATGGTACGTCCACTGACAGTGAAGGTACCCGCCGCGCTTATGACTATATGGTGAAGTTCTTTAACGAGCTGGTGGAAGGTACTTCCCTTGAGGGACAGATCGAGGTACAGTTTGACGCATCCTTTGGTGCAAACTGGAATTCGGACTTTAAGGCCGGCGCTTATGACCTGGCTGTAACCGTGGGCTACGGCGGCGGTGCGTTTGACCCCTGCGGCTTCCTGCAGTGCTATATGGATCCTTCCGGAGGCCTGATGTATTCCGTATGGTGGAATCCGGATGCCGAGACGTTAACCTATACCATGCCTGCAGGCGATTATGACGGCGCGGGCCAGGAGCTTACCATGTCCGTATATAACTGGTATTGCTGCCTGAACGGCCTTGCGGAGTCAAGAGGCTGTGTACAGACCTATAACTGGGGCGACGGCTTTGCTCCCGCGGATGTCAGGCTGGAGCTGCTTTCCAGACTGGAGGAGTTATTCCTGGGCAAGTATTACGCCATCATGACCACCTCAGATTACAGTGCAGCCGTTTACGGCGCGAAGTTCCAGCAGATTACCGAAGAGTACAATACCTTTATGGACTTTGGCGGTATGCGGTATCTGCGTCCCATGTACGACGACGCGGAGTGGGCTGAATTTGTCAAGGCCAATAACAATGATCTCAGCGCCGAATATAAGAAAGTCGAGTAATTAAGGAGGAAGCGCCTGCACAGGCGTTTCCGGTATGCCGGCTGACTTAAGCTCGGAAATGAGGCGGGCGGAGTCCATTCGCCCGCCTCTGATTTTACCCTGCAGGAAACCGCTCCGTCAGGAGCATGTATTTCTTCATTTATCAAATGCTTCGCGGAAGCGTAAAGGATAGGAGCTGTTGTCTATGTACATGTTTAAATATGTAACGAAGAGGCTTGGGCTGATGGTTTCCACATTTCTGATCATCATGTTCATGTGTTTTGTGTTGATTAAGCTTTTGCCGATTGTAATCACGGTCCAGATGGGGCAGGACGCGAATATTATCATCCGCCAGCTGGAGGGACGGGGATATATTCAGAATGCGGTCATGGATCCCGCTACCCAGACCTGGAGCTACGAGCGTGTGCCGATTATGATCCAGCTCGGCAATTATGTGAAGCGAATTTTTGTGGAGGGTGACTTTGGAATCGGGGTGAATATCCCTTCTTATCGTGGACGTTCTGTTGTAGACGTCTTTCTGGAAAAGCTGCCGCCGACTATTTTAATTAATCTGTATTCCACATTTATCGGTGTTCCCATCGGCCTGGGCCTGGGGATTTTGGCTGCCCTGAAGAAGAATAAGTGGCAGGATCAGCTGATAAATATATTGATTATACTTTTGGTATCAATGCCCGCTATCGTCATGGGGCTTATTATACAATATTTCCTGTGTTTCAGGGCCGGATGGTTCCCTACTACCATGAATTCCGGCTATGATTACTTTACCTGGAGCATGTTCCGCTCCATGCTGCCGCCGGTGCTGTCGCTCTGTCTCGGGTCGGTGGCAGGCTATGCCCGGTATACCCGGGCGGAGCTTTCCGAAGTCCTGACGAACGAATTCATGCTGTTGGCCCGGACCAAGGGCCTGACCCGGGGGCAGGCTACGCTGCGCCACGCCATGCGCAATTCCATGGTGGTAATTTTCCCTTCGATTCTCAGTGAGTTTATCGGTGTGCTGGGAGGCTCCATGATTATTGAGAGCATGTTCTCGGTTCCCGGGGTGGGGCGGCTGTACCTGGATGCCATAAATACAGTGGATTATGACTTCTTTATGATGCTTTCGGGCTTTTACACCCTTGTGGGCCTGCTTGGCGGCATCGTGATTGACATCAGCTACGGATTCATTGATCCCAGAATCAGAATGGGGGCGAAGTAAGATGGAAAAGACGAACAGGTATGACAATATTCCTCTGGAAAAATTTGAGTTTGCACAGGCGGAGGATCTTACCCATGATAAGAAGCCGGAGACCAAGCCGGTGGGCTATCTGCAGGATGCCATGCGCCGTTTCGCCAAGAATAAGGGTGCTATTGTTGCTGCGGTTATCATTTTGATTATGCTCCTTTTTGCCATTATTGTTCCCTTTTGCACCCAGTATACGGTTTCTTATTTCGACACCTATTACGCATATACACGGCCGAAATTCAGCTTGTTTGAAAATACAAGCTTCTGGGACGGCTGTAAGGAGGTGGAGACGAATCTCAAGACCTTCACCTATTATTATGCCATGGGGCAGGAGACCGGCCATAACGCCGTGAAGAATCAGGAGTATACGGTGACGGAGGACGGGAACTACCGCTACCGCCTGGACACTTACCATATGAACGGCGTGGTGTACAAGAACCTTTCCCTGGAGGAATATCTGGCGCTGCAGGAGTATCAGAATGAAACCGGTATCCAGGTGATCTATCCCATGGTAGCAAAGCGGGACCGTCCTACGGCTGCAGACTATGAGCCGGACGGCAACATCTATTACAAGACGGAGGAAAAAGCCAGTAAGACACAGTTCCAGTACGACAAGGACGGCAATATCATTCCGGTGTACAATTCTTATCCTGCCAGCATTATGGAAAACGGAGTGGGCCTGGATCAGTATGATTCCCTGCGGGTGGAAGGGGACGAAGGCTTTCTCAAGGACGATCAGACCTGTTATTACTCTTATGCGTTGATGACCCCCAGCGGCGTGCAGGTTCGGATCAACTATTATGAATATTATACCTATTACCACTCCAGGGTACTGCAGGACGGCATCGGGAATCCGAGCTTCCTGTTCGGCACCACCGGCTCCGGCAAGGACATTCTTACCTGTCTTTCCTCCGGCGCCAGGTTTTCCTTTATCTTTGCCATCGTTGTGGCTGTCAGCAATCTGTTCGTGGGCGCCATTTACGGTGCCGTGACCGGATATTACGGCGGCCGCCTTGACCTGGTTATGGAGCGGATCACCGATATTCTGGGGGCGATTCCCAGTATGGTGGTGATTACGCTGTTAAAGCTTCATATGGGAGGTTCCAGCCAGGCGCTGGTATTGTTCATTTCGTTTTTCCTCACCGGGTGGATCGGCATGGGAGGACGGACGAGGATGCAGTTCTACCGCTTCAAGAACCAGGAATATGTGCTTTCTGCCCGCACCCTGGGAGCTTCGGACAAGCGGCTGATGTTCAAGCATATTTTCCCCAATGCCATCGGGACGCTGGTTACCAGCTGTGCCCTGGTGATTCCCGGTATGATTTATTCCGAGACCAGCCTGTCTTATCTGGGAATCGTCAACCTGGCGACGGGAAATGTGACCAGCGTGGGTACTTTGATCGCGGCAGGCCAGCAGTCCCTGGCGACGGCGCCCTTTGTGGCCCTGTTCCCTTCGGTATTCCTGGCGCTGCTGATGCTATCCTTTAATCTGTTCGGAAACGGGCTGAGAGACGCATTTAATCCAAGTTTACGTGGTTCGGAGGGCTGATATGGACGATAGAGAAATTAAGTTGTCGGTAAATAATCTGAAGATTTCCTTCCGCACGGACGGCGGCAAGGTACAGGCTGTCCGCGGTATCAGCTTTGACCTGTACAAGGGGGAGACGCTGGCGCTGGTAGGCGAAAGCGGATCCGGCAAGTCGGTGACGAACCGTGCCATTATGGGGATTCTTGCCGGGAATGCCATCAAGGAGGCCGGTGAAATTATTTATGACGGCCGGGACCTGATGAAGATTCCGGAGGAGGAATTCCACAGGCTGCGGGGAGACAAAATTGCCATGATCTTTCAGGATCCCATGTCCAGCCTGAACCCTATCATGCGTGTGGGCAAGCAGATGACGGAGGCCACTCTCATCAAGGGCAAGGTTGCCCGCAGGGAGAGCAGGGCGGCCTTCAATGAAAAGCTGGAGCTGCTGAACCGGTGCATGGACCAGGCCCGGGGCAGTGCCACCAGGGCGGAGAACAGTAAGAAATGTAAGGATTTTGACAGATTTGTCTATAAGAACCTTGATCTGGAGTATTCCTATAATAAGGCCCGGGAGGCGATGGAGGATGTGCTGGACGAAATCGGGGATAGTATCTTCCGCATTGAAAAGCACGCATACAAAAACCTGCGCCGGGACATTGGAGAAATCATTAAGCTGGCTTACCATACCCGGGAGCGCTATGTGGTTCATCGCCGGGCAGACGAGCTGACTGCCGTTCTGGCCCAGATAAAGTCCCTGATCAGGATTCCGCTTACTCAGCGGATGGGAGGCTTTTTCCGTGCGCTCTTTAACCGGGGAGAGAGACAGGATACGGCCAGCGATGCCGATTGGGCTGCGGTTTCCGGGAAACTGGCCAAGGTGAAGGAAATACTGGAAGAGGCGGCAGGGTATGTGAAACCTAATTTCTTTGCCATGGGGTATTACGTGACCTTTTCCGACGAACCTCTTCCGGAGCTGGAAATCGAAGAGCTGAATAAATTCCTGCGGAAATACCTGGATGAGCATTTTATGCTGGATTTCCTCTCCATTGCCAGGGAAGGGGTCCGTTACTCCAACGAAAAATCCATTACCGACATGCAGTCAGCAATTTCGGTGCTTGACGGCAGGATGGACTTTTTCCGCAATCCCGGCATACAGAAAAAGGAGGCGGTGGAGGTGGCGAAGACCCTTACCTCCGCGGTGGAACGATCCATCAACCGGCTCGATACTGTGAAAAACAATGTGCTTTATACCTTTGCCACCAGCCTGAATACGGCCATTGATGTATACTTTGAGAGCATTGTCCGCAATGCCGCCGAGGAAAAGCGCTACGCGGAGCAGAGTGCGCTTTATCAGAAGCAGGTAGCTTCCGGCAAGAACCCGGAGTATGCGGTGGTGGAGAAGGATCTGGTGGACCTGGATACCGTGCGCCAGGATATTGTCAATGTTATCAGCCGTACCCGCAGCGAGCTGGAGCGAAGCATCCGGGTCATGTCCGGGGCGGATTATGATGCAAAGGTAGTGGAGCTGATCGATTACTTCAAGGAAAAGGCGTCGGCGGTTGCCTTTAAGGTGACCCGCCGGATGGCCAAGAACCGTGCCATTAAGCTGCTGGAGGAGGTGGGCATTTCCGAGCCCCGTAAAAGATACCGCCAGTATCCCTTCGAGTTTTCAGGGGGTATGCGTCAGCGAATCGTAATTGCCATCGCCCTTTCCGCAAATCCCGACATCCTGATCTGTGACGAGCCTACCACGGCTCTTGACGTGACCATCCAGTCCCAGATCCTGGAGCTGATTAACAAGGTCAAGGAGGAGCGTAAGCTTTCGGTTATCTTTATCACCCATGATCTGGGGGTGGTGGCTAACATGGCGGACAGGGTTGCCGTGATGTACGCCGGCAAGATCGTGGAAGTGGGCACTGCGGCGGATGTGTTTTATTCTCCCGCCCATCCTTATACCTGGGCGCTGCTTTCTTCCATGCCGGATCTGGATACGAAGGAAAAGCTGGAGGCAATTCCCGGGACGCCGCCGAATATGATATATCCTCCCAAGGGAGATGCGTTTGCAAAGCGTAACAAGTATGCCCTGAAGATTGATTTTGAGCAGGAGCCGCCGATGTTTCGGATTTCGGACAGCCATCAGGCTGCAACCTGGCTGCTGCATCCCGGCGCGCCCAAGGTGGATCCTCCGAAGGTGGTGCTTGACCGGATTGAACGGATGAAAGAAAAGAGCAGAGGAGAGGGGTGCTGATCATGCAGGACGAGAAGAATAAGGACCGTGAAGTTTTGCTGAAGGTGGAGCACCTTTGCCAATACTTTAAAATGGGGCCTGCCAACGAGCTTAAGGCCGTTGACGACGTAAATTTTGAGATCCATAAAGGAGAGGTTTTCGGACTGGTGGGAGAGAGCGGCTGCGGCAAAACCACCACCGGCCGCTCCATTATCCGGCTGTATGATATTACTTCCGGAAATGTCATCTTCAAGGGGCAGCGTATCTGTGCAGGGATTCGTTCTTATAAGGATGCCATCCGCACCGCGAAAGAAAAGTACCGCAGGGAGTCTGCCGAGATCAAGGCACAGATCAAAGCCGGCGGAAACGAGGAGGCGTATCGGAAGCGTCTTGAAGAGGCAGAAAAAGAGCTTTCCAGGACAATAGCCGAACAGAATGAAAATATCCGTGCCGCCAGGGAAGACCAGAAGCGGTGTAATCAGAAATATGCCGAGGAACAGGTAAAGCGGGTGGGGGAGCTCTATGATCCCTGCCTTGCACGGGTGAAAGAGGCTTTTGACAAATTCGGCGATCCGGATCATGCCGGAACTGCGGCAGGGAATCTTCTCAGGCTGGTGGAAGGCGTTGTGGAGGAAGTGGAGAGGGGCAGAAAGGCTATCGGCATCAGCGCGGCCGGGGGGACACTTAAGGCTGCCGGCGGAGAAAAGGCGGGAGCCGCGAAGAAGGACGCCTACACGGAGGCGCTGGCTTTGCGGACACGGCTTGAGACCCAGTATAAGGAGGATCTGCGCCTGGCGAAGAAGGACCGCATCATGAATAAGATGCAGATGATTTTTCAGGATCCTATCGCCTCTCTTGACCCCCGTATGACGGTAAAGGATATTATTGCCGAGGGCCTGGTAATCCGCGGGATAAGGAATCAAAAATATATTGACGAGCTGGTGTATAAGATGCTGGACCTGGTAGGGCTGGTGCCGGAACATGCGGGGCGGTATCCCCATGAATTTTCCGGCGGACAGCGCCAGCGTATCGGTATTGCCCGGGCCATCATCCTCAACCCTGATTTTATCATTGCCGACGAACCGATTTCCGCACTGGATGTTTCCATTCAGGCGCAGGTGATTAACCTTCTGAACGACCTGCGCAATCATCTGGGGCTGACAATCCTGTTTATTGCCCATGATCTGTCGGTGGTCAAATATTTTTCGGATACCATTGCGGTCATGTATTACGGGAAAATCGTAGAGCTGGCTTCTTCGGATGAATTGTTTGCCCATCCGCTGCATCCGTATACGAAGTCCCTGCTCTCCTCGATTCCGCTGCCTGACCCTGAGTTTGAGAAGGGCAGGAAGCGTATCGTTTATAATCCCATTGCGGAGCACGATTACTCGGTTGACAAGCCGGTGATGCGGGAGATCACCCCCGGCCATCTGATTCAATGCAATAATGCCGAATTTGAAAAATATAAGGCGGAAATAGAGGCAGGACAATGAAGAAGGATGGAAAGCAGACAGGAAGGCGTCCTTCCCTGCTGGTCAGCCTGGGGGCCTGTCTGTTGATTTCCGTAAGCGTCCTTGTGATGAATTCGTTCTGGACGGTGGGCAAGCCTGATATTTTCCGGCTGCTTTCGGATGCGTGTATTGTTTCTGCCGCTTTGGTGGGGGGGGTCGGTGTTCTGGTGTTTGCCGCAAACGGCGGACTCTTTGACATGCTTTCCTACGGATTCCGGCAGTTTATCGACCATTTTCGTCCCAGTGCCCGAAATGAGCACTACAGAAGCTTTTACGATTATAAGCAGGCAAAAGGTGAAAGGCGGCGTCCGACTGCACACATGATGATTGCGGGCATTATTTTCTTCCTGCTGAGCCTGGTCTTTTCCTTATTCTGGCAGGAAGCCTGCAAAATATGAGAAAACCGCTTGCCATTTTCCGTGCAATGTGGTATGATTTAACCTGCTTGGCATTAGGAGGTGTAAAATGGGAATATTAAGAATTGTTTTGACAGTTATTTTCATATTGGTTTGTTTGGCATTGGTGGTGTTGGTGCTGATGCAGGAGGGCAAGTCTGCAGGGCTTGGATCAATCAGCGGTGCAGCCGAAACGTATTGGGGCAAGAATAAAGGACGCTCCATGGAAGGGCGGCTGGTACGTTATACAAAGATCCTCGTCGTGCTGTTTATGCTTTTGGCGATTATACTGAATCTGAACGTCTTTTGAGTATAGCTGCTTAAGAACACTTCTGTGATAACCACAGAGGTGTTTTGTTTTTTCGGAAACAGGGAAGGAGAATTGATTGAAAAGGACAGAAACCGGTGAGGAAAAGGCTGGAACAAAAGGAAAAACGGAAATTCTGACGGGAACCTTTATCGGCAATGCCAGGGGGTTTGGCTTTGTGAAGGCCGAAGGGTGGGAGGAAGATTTATTTGTTGGCGAGGATAATACCGGAGGCGCATTCCACGGTGATATTGTACAGGTGGAGCTGCTGCCCGGATCTTCCGGGAGACGGCAGGAGGCCCGGGTGACAAATATCCTTGTGCGGGGGACCAGCCGGATTGTGGGCACCTATGAGCGCAGCAGGGAAAGCTACGGTTTTGTGGTTCCTGACGACCCCAGGATTCCACGGGATATTTATGTTCCCGGGGAGCGGTCCGGGGGAGCCGTAACCGGTCACAAGGTGGTAGCGGAGATTACGGGTTACGGCGCCTCGGGGCAGAGCCCGGAGGCGGCGGTGGTGGAGATCCTGGGCATCGACCGGGAGCAGTTTTCCCAGATCTCCAT
>CAJTKW010000055.1:7239-8158 GCA_910577035.1 uncultured Acetatifactor sp. | reverse complement strand
GGGACATGTGAACGATCCTGGAGTGGACATTATGTCCATTGTCAGAGGCTTTGAGCTGCCGTCAGAATTTCCGGAGAAGGTATTACGGCAGGCTGAGCGGGTATCCAAAGAGGTGTCTGAGGCGGATATGGCCGGCAGACGTGACCTGCGGAATGTGGATATGGTTACCATCGACGGGGAAGACGCCAAGGACCTGGACGATGCGGTGAGCGTTTCCTTTGATGGTGAAAAGTATCATCTCGGGGTGCATATTGCGGATGTGACCAATTATGTCCAGGAAAATTCCGCTCTGGACAGGGAGGCCGTAAAGCGGGGCACCAGCGTATATCTGGTGGACAGGGTGATTCCCATGCTGCCCCATGCCCTTTCCAACGGTATCTGCTCCCTGAATCAGGGAGTGGACCGCCTGGCCTTAAGCTGTCTGATGACGGTGGACGGCAGGGGTGAAATCACGGACTATGAGATCTGCGAATCGGTTATCAACGTGAACAGGAGGATGTCCTATACCGTGGTGAAGGAGCTGCTGGAAGGACTGCGGGAAAGCACCGGGGAATATGAGGAGCTTCTTCCCATGTTTCGGGAGATGGAAAAGCTGGCGGGTCTGCTGCGTGGAAAGCGTCAGGAAAGGGGCTCCGTGGATTTTGACTTTCCGGAATGCAGGATATTCCTGGACAGGGAAGGCCATCCTACGGACATCAGGCCTTATGAGAGAACCGTGGCTACGGACATGATTGAAGATTTTATGCTGGCGGCCAACGAAACGGTGGCGCAGCATTTTTACTGGCTGGAGCTGCCCTTTGTATATCGGGTGCATGAGGTACCGGATCCGGAAAAACTGCAGAAGCTGGCAGCTTTTATCAATAACTTCGGATACTATATGAAATCCACGGATAAGCGGGGGAGCAAGGTGGGCAGCGAG
>CAJTKW010000055.1:0-7229 GCA_910577035.1 uncultured Acetatifactor sp. | reverse complement strand
CTGGCCAGGAGCGCGGGGAAGCCGGAGGAGGCTATGATCAGCCGCATGGCGCTGCGCAGCATGAAGCAGGCAAAATACAGTGTGGAGTGTACGGGGCATTTCGGGCTGGCCTGCCCTTATTACTGTCATTTTACGTCTCCTATCAGGCGGTATCCGGACCTGCAGATTCATCGTATTATCAAGGAACAGCTCCGGGGCCGGCTGGGAGAAGAACGAATTGCGCATTATCGGGGGATTCTCCCTGAGGTGGCAAAGCATTCTTCGGAAACCGAACGCCGTGCAGACGAGGCTGAGCGGGAGACAGAGAAGCTTAAGAAGGTGGAATACATGGAAGGGCATATCGGGGAGAGCTTTGACGGTGTCATCAGCGGTGTCGTGAGCTGGGGCATTTATGTAGAGCTGCCTGATACCGTGGAGGGCCTGGTACATGTCTCCAGGCTGCCCGGGGATTATTATTGTTATCACGAAGAGGAATGTGAGATGGTGGGAGAACGGACGGGACGCTCCTATAAGCTGGGAATGCCGGTGCGGATCACAGTGGAGGGCTGTGACAGGTTCAACAAAACCATTGACTTTTCCCTGGCGGAAACAGAAAGATCAGGACATACAGAGACAGGAGGCGAGATGTGAATGGCAAGGCAGAAAGAGGAGCGGAAGCTGGTTGCAAACAACAAGAAAGCCTATCATGATTATTTCATCGATGAAACCTATGAGGCAGGGGTAGCCCTCCATGGAACAGAGGTAAAGTCCATGCGCATGGGGAAGTGCAGTATCAAGGAGTCCTTTATCCGCATTGAAAACGGGGAAGTATTTGTTTATGGTATGCACGTCAGTCCCTATGAAAAAGGTAATATTTTCAACAAGGATCCGCTGCGGGTTAAAAAGCTGCTGCTGCATAAGGCGGAAATTCATAAGCTGGCAGGCCGGGTGGCAGAAAAGGGGTATACTCTGGTACCCCTGCAGGTATACTTTAAGGAAGGAAGGGTGAAGGTAGAGATCGGCCTTGCCAGAGGCAAGAAGCTCTACGATAAGAGGGAAGATCTGGCAAAAAAGGATGCCAGAAGGGAAATCGAGAGAGAATTTAAGGATAAAAACAGATAGCAATTAGCCGATAAACCCATTGACAGGATAAATGCGGTTCGGTATACTATAGGGAGCAGGAAATCAGGGGTAGTAAAGGTTTCGACAGGGGTCTTGCAGCTGGAGAAGCTATCCGTTGCGACACGTTAATCGCACAATTAAACTAAACGCTGAAGATAATACTCAGTTAGCACTTGCAGCCTAACCGCTGCAGGTGACGCGCCTTACGGCGCTCGTCCGCTCCGGGGCACTCACACTCCGGAATCCGGGCGTCGACTATGTGAGAAACGACGTGCGTTAAGCTTTGCCCGCACGGGCGTACCATGAAGCTACCCCAGGCGGCAGATTGTTCGTTTTCTGCTGCATTGGGGGAACAGGGCGGCTGAGGGCCGCCCGGGAAAACGAACTATGATAGTAGAAGGACAGGGAATGGGCTTTTGGACAGGGGTTCGACTCCCCTCTACTCCATCGGCAGAATACAGGGAAAGAGTCGAACCCCTTGGGTTCAGGCTCCCCCGCTGCTCCTCTTATCGCGTAAACGCATTCATCTGGATTTATATCCTGTCTCCGCCTTGTGGTCTGTATATTCGAGGCTGATTTTCTTCTTCGCTGCCAATATTGAGGTTTACAGCCTGCTTCCGGCAGCAATGTTCGTTTGTTTTACAAGTTTGGTGCCGGTATAAGGCGCAATATATGAAATAAGGTAATATGACAGGGAGCGACATAAGATGGCAGAGGATGGCAGAAATTTGTCTGTGGGCGGGTACCGTTTTTATACGGAGAAGGATGCACAGCTTGCAGCTACGGAACTGAAGAAAATAGAGTATCTGGAAGAACGGATAGACTATTCCAAACCGGACAGCATTTTGACGGTTTACGAAAAGTCAATACATGAGAGAATATTCAGAACTCCGGTGGGATTCCAGTATTTAAAGGGTTTGCGGGATTATCTGCTCGACCAGCCGGGAATAGAGCCTGCAAGGGTACCGGCAATTCCGTTGTACAGCACCTTCAGCGGGGAGGTGAGGGAAAAGGGGAATCCTGCAAGAAACAGAATCAAGGCGCCGTCGGAGGGAAAAGGGGTTTCCGGGTATAAAATTTCCGTGATACTGAATGTGCTGCTGGTGCTGGCAGTCATTGCCATGTTTACGATAACCATTAGGAGTGACAATCCTAATGTGTTGAATTATGAGCGTGTGCTTACCAACAGGTACGCTCAGTGGGAGCAGGAGCTGACGGAGAGAGAAAACGCGGTCAGGGAGAAGGAGCGGGAATTAAAGATAAATGATAATACGGATGATTTGTAACGGTGGGGTGACCTGCCTGAACTGTTACGCCGATTTCACAGAATAGACATAGATATGCGTTATACTTGAGGAAACCAATGATCTGTGGGGAAAGGCGTGTGATCGATATGGACAGATTAAAGATTCTTGTGGTGGACGATGAAAGCAGAATGCGTAAGCTGGTCAGGGATTTCCTGGTGAAAGCCGGATATGACGTGCTGGAAGCAGGGGACGGAGAGGAAGCGCTTGATGTTTTCTTTCAGCAGAAGGATATTGCACTGGTGGTACTGGATGTCATGATGCCGAAGATGGACGGGTGGCAGGTATGCCGCGAGCTGCGTTCCTACTCGAAAATACCGATTATCATGTTGACGGCCAGAGGGGACGAGCAGGATGAGCTGCAGGGTTTTAAGCTGGGAGTGGACGAATATATCTCAAAGCCCTTCAGTCCCAAGATCCTGGTGGCACGGGTTGAGGCAATCCTCCGCCGGGCAGGCAAGACAGCGGAAGAATCCTCATTGAGCTGCGGGGGAATCGAGATTGACAGGGAGGCACATCGGGTCCTGATCGACGGAGAGGAAATTGAACTCAGCTTTAAGGAGTTTGAGCTGCTTGCATATTTTGTTGAGAACCGTGGAGTTGCACTTTCCAGGGAAAAGATACTGAATCACGTGTGGAACTATGATTATTTCGGAGATGCCCGCACGATTGATACCCATGTGAAAAAGCTTCGCAGTAAAATGGGGGTGAGGGGCGATATGATTAAGACGATCTGGGGCATGGGCTACAAGCTGGAGGAGGACAGGTAATATGGGGCCCATGTACCATGTCTTTGCGCGGCCTTTGCGTTTTGGTTTCATGGATTGTTTGTGCTGCGGGAGGCGGCATGTCGGGAAGCGTGAGAGTTATGAAGCATTCAATCAGGAAGCAATTTGCTTTGATATTTATCGGTTTGATGGCAGGGACGGTTCTGCTTTGCTGGATCATCAATAATCTGTTTCTGGAGGAGTATTACATCAGAAGCAAGACCAGGGTGCTCTATGATGCTTACAATACAATCCGCAGGGTGACGGGCAGTGAGTCCTACAGCTCGGAAGAGTTTGTGCGGGAGATGAATGATGTATGTAAGGTGTTCAATATATCGGCCCTGGTGATGGATGCCAATTCCCGGATGTGGTATGAATACGAATCCGTGAATGGCGGGCAGGAGCTGGAGTCACTGCTTCTGGGTTATATCTTCGGCTTTCAGACAAGGCCGGCCAGAGTGCTGGAAGAGGGAGAGGATTATGTGATTCAAAGGGTGGCCTTCAGCGAGGGTGAATTCCTGGTAATGTTCGGAAGGCTGAGTACGGGAATTTCCTTTATCATGCGAACCCCCATTGAAAGCATCCGGGAGAGTGCGGATATTGCAAACAGGTTCTTTGCCTATGTGGGAATCGGGGGAACGCTGGCAGGCGGCATCATCATCTGGCTTGTTTCCGGCAGGATTACCAGACCCATTCAGACGTTGAACAATATTTCGGAGCAGATGGTGCATCTTAATTTTGAAGCAAGATACTGCGGTAAGGAAAAAAACGAAATCGGCATGCTTGGGGAGAATATTAACAAGCTGTCAAGCTCCCTGGAGCAGTCCATATCCGGATTAAAGACTGCCAATAACGAACTGCAGAGGGATATTGAAAAGAAGGAACAGATAGATGAGATGCGCAGGGAATTCCTTGCCAATGTATCCCATGAGCTGAAGACGCCCATTGCGTTGATCCAGGGATATGCGGAAGGATTGGAAGAAAGCGTTAATGACGATCCGGAGAGCCGCAGCTTTTACTGTGAGGTCATTATGGACGAGGCTTCCAGGATGAATCTCATGGTACAGGAGCTGTTGACCCTGAACCAGCTGGAATGCGGCAATGATGTGGTGAAGATGGAGCGCTTTGACATTACGGCCCTGGTACGGAATTATATACAATCCGCGGGGATTCTGGCGAAGCAGAACGGGATTCAGGTTGTTATGGAGGAGTATCCGCCTTACTATGTCTGGGGAGATGAATTCAAGATCGAAGAGGTCTTTATGAATTATTTTTCCAATGCGGTCAATTACTGCGGCGGAGAGAAAATCATCACAGTGACATTGGAGCAGAAGAATGGATTTGTGCAGGTAGGTGTGTTTAATACCGGGGATCCGGTGCCGGAGGAGTCGCTGCCCCATCTGTGGGAGAAATTTTACAAGGTGGACAGGGCCAGGACCAGAGAGTACGGCGGAAGCGGCGTGGGGCTGTCCATTGTCAAGGCGATCATGGAATCCATGAACCGCCGGTACGGTGTGGAGAACCGGGAAGGCGGTGTGCTGTTTTGGTTTGAGCTGGAAAATGCCCAGGGTGAAACGGTGGCATGTGGGGAAGTTTGAAAGGAATGATAAGTGACCTGAGGAGGAGAGTATGACTGGTGAAACAGAACAGAGAGAGTATACAAGGGCATTACTGGTGGGAGTTGATACGGGGGAGGAGCAGGATTTCGAACATTCCATGGAGGAGCTTGCCAGCCTGGCAGAGGCCGATTACAGGCAGGTGGTGGGCATTGTCGTACAGCGCATGGAAGCAGTGAACAAATCATTGTATATCGGAACGGGAAAGGCGGCCGAAGTGAAGGCATATGCCGCGCAGACGGAGGCGGAGGAGGTTATATTTGACAATGCACTCTCACCCACCCAGGTCAGGAATCTTGGCAAGGAGCTGGAGCTGCCCGTTTTAGACAGGAATAATCTGATCCTGGATATTTTTGCCCTTCGGGCCAGAACCGGGGAGGCAAAGCTGCAGGTGGAAGCCGCCAGATTACAGTATCTGCTGCCAAGGCTGGTGGGAATGCGTGAAAATTTAAGCCGTCAGGGGGGCACCGGCGGAAGCATGAGTAATAAAGGTGCAGGTGAGACAAAGCTGGAGCTGGATCGACGCAGAATAGAACACCGTATCAGCGAGCTGAAAAGGGAACTTGCCACAGTGTCTAAAAACAGGGAAGTCATGCGTAAGAAGCGGGGGCGTTCGGAGATACCCCAGGCGGCGCTGGTGGGATACACCAATGCAGGGAAATCCACAATTATGAACAGGCTGGTGGCAGACAGCGGTGAAAGCAGGGATAAAACCGTGGAAGAAAAGGATATGCTTTTTGCCACCCTGGACACCGCCGTGCGAAGCATCTGTACCGATGACAACAAGCCCTTTTTCCTGGTGGATACGGTAGGATTTATCCATAAGCTGCCTCACGGACTGGTACAGGCGTTCCGTTCGACCCTCGAGGAAGTAAAATACGCGGATCTTCTGATCCAGGTGGTAGACTTTTCGGATAAGCATTACCGGCAGCAGATGGAGGTCACGGAGCAGACGTTAAAGGAGCTGGGAGCCGGCGGCATTCCCATGATAACAGTATATAATAAAGCGGATAAATGCGGGATGACGGATATTCCCCAGAGGAAGGACAACCGGATCTACATGGCGGCGGGACAGGGCATCGGCCTGGAGGAGCTGGTGGAGATGATTCAGGAGGAGCTCTATGCCGACCGGGTGGAGGCGGAATTCCTGCTGCCCTTTGATAAGGGAAATGTTGTGTCCTTTTTCAGGGAGAATGCTACGGTGCTGGAACAGGAATATACGGAATCCGGGGTGCGCCTGAAGGTGAGCTGCCGTAAGTATGATGCGGAGAGGTACGGGGGGTACCGCGGACAGCTTCATGGTTGACTGTGTGAATAAAGTGCGGTATAGTATAAGCAGATACTAATACCAAGTGAGGAACGCTATGGGAACAAAAAGGTTTACAGCCGGATTGGCGGCAGCGGTGCTCTGCCTTGGCCTGACCGGCTGCGGGGAAAATACAATTCCGGAGCTGACGGATCATGAAACGCAGATTATCGGTGAGTATGCCGCTATAACATTAATGAAATACGATGCCAGCAACAGGAGCCGCCTTGTGACTTTGCCGCCTGAAAAGGAGCCGGACATTCCGACGCAGACAGAGCCGGAGGCACCTGTAAATACCAAGGAGCCGTCCGGCATGAAGCCTGTGGACGATACGCCGGTTACGGATCTGCCTGCACAGGAAGCTCCCGGCAGCATGGAAGAAGTGCTGGAGCTGGCAGAAGGCCTGAGTGTCAGCTTTGTAGACGCGTCCCTTCTCGATACTTATCCGGAGGGGGATGAACTGGGTGTGTTTGTCTCCAGGGCATCGGAGGGCAAAAAGCTTCTGGTACTGCGGTTTCGGCTTGCCAACGGGACAGACCAGGATCAGGTGATTGATATAGCGTCCCAGACACAGGCGGGCCTGGGCTTTCGAATTACGGTCAATGAGTCTTACAGGAGGAATGCAATGTTTACCGGGCTTCTGGATGACATGACGATCCTGAAAGAAACCATACCGGCGGGAGGAAGTACGGAGGCGGTACTGATTATTGAAGTAGAACAGGGAAGCATGGAGGAGGTCACTTCTATTTCCCTTAATCTGAAAAATGAAGCAAAAGCATATACAATTCAACTTAAATAGGAATATATGCAGTTAAATGTTTAAGGCAATAAAGTGTTAAAACAGTCGAAAGGCCCGGAAACAGGGGGAAATCGGCTGTTTTAACAAATTGTAGAAAAATATAAAAAAAATGGGAATTTACAGTTGACAACGAGAGCAGCAAATGATATACTCATTTTCGTCGTTAAGAGTACCGCCTTTCATAATTGAAAATCGATAACAAAAAATAAATAAAAAAAGTTGTTGACAAGAAGAAAGAGATATGGTATTCTAAATGAGCTGTCGCCCAAGGCGATAGCACAGGCAAAGCACCTTGACAAACGAACAGCAATGCAACCCTGAAAAATTCCAAGAAGA
>CAJTKW010000054.1:16795-28100 GCA_910577035.1 uncultured Acetatifactor sp. | reverse complement strand
GGCGCAGCCCAGTGTTTATAAGGGTTACGCCGATTTTGCTTCCAAACTTGAGATTAAAGTGAACCATATTATTCGATTTGTGTCAAGTGTCGCTCTGCCCTTTCCTAAGATAAGCTTATACGTTTTTCGCTGTACACGTCTCATTTTACAATTTCCTCTTGACTTTCACGTTACGTCATAGTTTATGATACAGGAAACGGGAAAGGAGAAAAAAGCTATGAAAGTATCTGCTGTACGCTCAGACAGAGTTTATGCAAAGATTATGAGTGCACCTTTGGAAAAAAGGAATGATATTTATCGGTATGAATTGATGATGCCGTTTGAAAGGAAATGGGCCTGCTATCATATTCCCATGAAGGCGAAAGCCCCCGGCGGCTATGATGTTATTATGGCAAGCGAAAGGCTTGGGCACATCGCCCCAACGAAAGTAGACGAAACACAAAAGCATGCCATCAGCCTTCTTTCCGATGATACTCTTTGGGATGAATGTGAAAGGTCAATCCAAAGATCGTTAAGCTGTTTTACGGAACAGGGGATTGAATTACCTGTTCAGGACTATTTGTTTACCATTTTACTTGCAGATTGTAAAGACCCTTATATCATACTGAATGAGGGCTATTGCGGAGATGGCGGCATTCCCGGATATATTTTTTCCTGGCTGCTTCCTGATGAACATACTTTAAGCCATCTTCCGGCTGCACTGGCCCATGAAGCAAATCACAATGTGCGATTTCAATTCGAGAAATGGAAGTTTGATATTACTCTCGGGGAAATGATGGTCAGCGAAGGATTGGCGGAAAATTTTGCCACCTTTCTGTATGGTGAAGAGAAAGCCGGCCCCTGGGTGACGAAAACAGATCTTAAGACCTTACACGACTACATTAAGCCGATTATTCATGAGGGCTTAAGGGTTCAGGGCATGGAGAATCTCAATGCTTACCTTTATGGTGACGAAATGGCTGCCCTGCAGAATTATCCCCGGGTCGGTTTACCCTATTGTGCCGGATATGCCTGCGGTTATCATTTTATAAAGCATTATCTGCAGAAAACCGGTAAAAATGTGGTGGAAGCGACACTTTTACCCGCACAGGAAATTTTAGATGCCGGGGAGGATTTTTGGAATGAGTAAGAAGCTTATATCTGTCCATGAGGTTGCCAGATTAACCGGTATCACCGCCCGCACCCTTCATTACTATGATGAAATCGGGCTTTTAAAACCGGCGGAGGTAACGGAAGCGGGGTATCGTCTGTATGACAATGCGGCACTCTGCCGGCTGCAAAACATTATGCTGTTTCGGGAATTGAAATTTCCCTTAAAGGAAATCAAGGCAATTCTTGACAGCCCGGATTTTGACCCTGCAGAAGCAATTGCCCGGCAGATCAGGCTGCTGGAACTGCAATATCAACACATGGGGGAGCTGATTGCCTTTGCCCGTGAAATTCAACAAAAAGGAGGAAACACCATGGATTTTGATGTATTTGACAAGAGTGAGATTGAAAAGTATGAGGCGGAGGTCAAAGCAAAATGGGGACATACGAAAGCTTACCAGGAGTACCGCCAAAAGGATGCCGACGGAAAGGAAGACAATTACCGCAGGCTTGCGGACCAGCTGATGACAATGTTTTCCGAATTGGGGGCGCTGAAGCATTTAGCGCCGGATGCCCACGAGGTACAAAAGAAGATCACTGCATTACAGGATTTTATAACCGATCACTACTATGTATGTACCGATGAAATCCTGAACGGCCTGGGCGAACTGTATGTATGTGATGAACGCTTCCGGAACAATATTGACAAAGCCGGCGGAGACGGAACCGCTGACTTTGTCAGACAAGCTATTGCAGTGCATCCTTAGACGAGCTTTTTCGAGCATGTCACTGCCAGGGCCCCCGGTCCGATATGGCAGGCAACGCTTAAGGAGAGGGGATCCATATGGATTTCAAAGCCGGGAAATGCTTCCTGAACCTCCGCCCGGTAAGCCTCTCCCGCCTCCCTGTCATAGGTGTAAGCCATGGAAATCCAATGCTTTGCGGGATCCGGTGTGCCCCCGAAACGGTTTTCCATATCACTCTTAACGGCGTTAATCATAATACTTTTTCCCTGGCTTACGGTCCGTGCCTTGGCAAAGGCATCCAGCTTTTCTCCCTGAATCTGCAGCACCGGCTTCAGCTTCAGCATAGTGCCGATGGCAGCTGCCGCCGGGGTGATCCTGCCGCCCTTTTTCAGGTAATACAGGGTATCCAGCATGATATAGATACTGCTGTTAAAACGGTCCGCCTCCAGGGCTTCCTTGATTTCCTTCGCGCTCTTTCCCTCGGCAGCCAGATGCTTTGCATCCAGGCAGGACTGGCGCTGTGTCACGGAGATCCGCTGATTGTTTACCACCTGCACCCGTCCGTCATAGTCCTCCGCAAGCATAACGGCGCTCTGACAGGAGCCGGAAAGCCCGCTGCTCATGGGAATATGCACAATTTCGTCGTAATCCTTCAGAAGCCGGTTCCACAGCTCCATCACAGATTCGGGGGAAGGCTGGCTGGTGCAGATGTCGGCGCCGGAGGCCAGCTTCTCATAAAACTGCTCCTGGGTCAGGTCAATATCCTCGTAAAAAGTCTGCTCATGAATCATGAACGGCATGGGCAGGACAGAAATGCCCAGCTCCCCTGCGGCGGCCTGGGTAATTCCACTGTTACTGTCGGTGACGATTGCAATAGTAGGCATATTATATCCTTCTCCTTTTTCAATAAACGGTATCTCCGATTCGGATGTATCGATCCTTATTCATATTATCGTTAAATACTCCGAAAGTCAACCTGAGACGCGGCGGCATTCTTCAAATGCTCCCGCAGCTTTTGATTTTCAGGCTGCTGCAGCTCAGGATCTGCCTGAAACAGCCGGTCAACGGCATCCGATGCCTGTTTCAAAACGGCGGCATCCGTGTAAATATCCCCCATGCGGAATGCAAATTCACCGCTTTGCCTGATGCCAAACATATCTCCCGGCCCGCGAAGCTTTAAATCCTCGGAGGCAATGAAAAATCCGTCGTTGGATCGATTCAGAATCTGAAGCCTTTCAAGGGTTTCTTCCTTTTCCTGGGCACTGACAAAAATGCAATAGCTCTGATGCTCTCCACGGCCCACCCGTCCCCTGAGCTGGTGAAGCTGGGCCAGGCCGAAACGCTCCGCGTTTTCCACCATCATTACCGTAGCATTCGGCACGTTGATCCCCACCTCGATCACCGTGGTAGATACCAGCACGTCTATGGAGTGGGCGGCAAATTCCTCCATGATCCGGTTCTTGTCCGCCGGACGCATTCTGCCGTGGAGATAGGATACCCTGATCCGGGACGGCAGGACACCTGCCAGCTTCTCGGCGTAATCCACAACGTTTTCCAGATCCTCCATCTCCCCCTCTTCCACCTGGGGACAGATGACATATACCTGACGGCCCTCCTCCACCTGCCTGGCGATAAACTGATAAGCCCTGGGCCGATAGGAAGTATTCACCACGCAGTTCTTGATGGGCAGCCGGTTGGCGGGCAGTTCATCAACTACGGAAATATGGAGATCTCCATATAAAATAATGGCGAGAGTTCTGGGAATGGGGGTGGCGCTCATCACAAGGATATGGGGACTTTCTCCCTTTTCCGCCAGAGATTCCCGCTGCCTGACCCCAAAACGGTGCTGCTCGTCCGTTACCACCAGGGCCAGCGCCCTGTATGTCACCTTTGCCTGAATCAAAGCATGGGTACCGATTACCAGATTAGCCTCCCCGGAGGCAATCTTTGCATATACTTCCCTTTTCTCCGCCGTCGTCATGGAACCCACCAGCAGGACCGGCCGAAAGGCAATACCGTATTCTTTCACATAACCGCAGATGGTTTCGTAATGCTGCATGGCCAGGACCTCCGTGGGCGCCATGAGGGCTCCCTGGTATCCGTTCGCCGCTGTCATCAGCAGGGCAAGTACCGCGAGAATCGTCTTCCCCGATCCCACATCCCCCTGAACCAGACGATTCATACAGCGGTTCCCGCCAAGATCATCCCGGATCTCCTGCCACACCTTTTTCTGTGCCCTGGTGAGGGGAAAAGGAAGCTGCTCCAGGAAACGTACCGTGTCCGCGGTTTCGAACATCCGAAAACGATTCTCCAGGCCGTCGCTGAATCGCTTATTCTGCCGCAGCAGAAACAGAAAGGAAAAGAATTCGTCAAAAACCAGGCGCTTCCTGGCCTCTGCCAGAGACTCCCTGTCCGCCGGGAAATGAATGGTTTCGGCGGCCCGGCGTTCCGCTTCCAGCCCGTACTGCCTTAAAAACTCCTCCGGATAATACTCCTCTTCAAATACAAAGTCCGACAATGCCTGACGAACCGCCTTGCGAAATGCCCCGTTGGTGAGCCCTTTGGTCAGGGCATACCTGGGATTCAGGCAGTGGGTCTGCTTCTTATATTCCTCCAGGGGAAAAATTCTGGGCTGTTCCATGGTAAAATGACTGCCATGACGCTGGACATTGCCACGGAACACATAGAACCCTCCGGGCTTGAGCACCTTTTTCAAAAAGGGCATGTTAAAAAAGGTCAATACCATGGTGCCGGTTTCGTCGGCAATATTGACATTCAGTATCGTGAGCCGGCGGATCTTCTTTTCGTTAGGAATGCCGCACACTGCCGCATAAACCGCCTGAATCTCTCCTGATACCGCCCGGGCAATTTGAACGGGGTCCTCAAAAACCTCGTAATCCCGGGGATAGCTGTGGAGCAGGTCTCCCACCGTCTCAATGTTCAGTTTTTGAAAAAGCTTCCGGGTCTTTTCCCCCACGCCCTTAACTTCTATGATGGGAGTGTCACGGTTCATTCCGGTATCCCCCTCTTTCTGACAGCCGAAAACATGCCCGCCATTACAGCCGCAGCCGCCTTGGGCAGCGGGCTGCGGACTGCAATGGCGGGCATGCTTTTAAACAGGATTTATCATCCCGCATTTTATCATTCCACCGACATTACATAATAGTAAATAGGCTGGCCGCCATATTGCAGCTCCACGTCACAGGAAGCGTTGGCTTCCTCCACCTGGCTTCGGAAAGCCTCCGCGTCTTCCTCCGTTACATCGCTGCCGTAATAAATGCTGATCAGCTCGGATTCCTCCGTCACCATTTCGGCTACGGCCGCCTTTGCCACCTCGTTTACAGAGGTGCCCACAGAGAGAATGCCCTGATCGCCGAGCCCCATATAATCTCCCTTTTTAATTTCCTTGTCATCTATCACGGTATCCCGGACGGCATATGTCACCTGGGCGGTATGCACATTGGCAATTTCCCGGATCATATTCTCCTCATTCTCGTCCGCAGACAGCTCCGGCATAAAATTGATGATCGCCGTAATGCCCTGGGGAATAGTCTTGGAGGGAATCACCAGCAGATCCTTGTCGGTGGTCAGCTCCGCCGCCTGATTTGCCGCCAGAATAATGTTTTTGTTGTTCGGCAGGATAAATATGGTCTTTGCATTTACTTTATCCACAGCGCTTAAAATATCGGCGGTACTGGGATTCATGGTCTGGCCGCCCTCAATGATATAGTCCACGCCCAGGCTCTTAAAGATCTCACCAAGGCCGTCACCGGCGGAAACGGCAATAAAGCCGTAGTCCTTCGGCGGCTCCGCTTTCTGCTCCTGCTTCTCCTGAAAAAGCTTTTCCTGGTGCTCCAAACGCATGTTGTCGATTTTAATATTGGAAAGTGCGCCGTACTTCAGGGCCTTCTGTATCGCCAGGCCGGGATCATTGGTATGTACGTGCACCTTGACAACGTCGTCATCCGTAACACATACAATGGAATCGCCGATGGACTCCAGATAAGCCTTGAAATCCATTTCTGCCTTGATGTTAAAGTTCCTGCTCAGCATAATGATAAATTCGGTGCAGTACCCGAAGCGGATCTCTGCTTCTTCCTTCGCTTCGGAAGCGGATCCTCTGCCGGCCCGCTCATTGGATGCCTCCGGGACAGTCAGATCGATCTCCTTGCCCAGGAATGCGTCAAGGGCACCGGAAAGCACCTCCACCAGACCTTGACCGCCGGAGTCAACCACTCCGGCCTGCTTTAATACGGGCAGCATCTCCGGTGTCTGGCTCAGTACATACCTTGCCTGTTCAAGCACCGAGGATATGAAAGTCTCCATATCCTCACAGCCTTCAGCCGCCAGTTCCTTTGCCTTGTCCGCCACTCCTCTGGCAACCGTAAGGATCGTACCCTCCTTGGGCTTCATGACGGCCTTATAAGCAGTCTCCACCGCCTTGTCAAATGCCTCTGTAAGCACAGGTATGGTCATTACCTTCTCCGTCTTGATCCTCTTGGTAAATCCACGGAACAGCTGGGAAAGGATCACTCCGGAATTTCCTCTCGCACCCCGCAGGGAGCCGCTGGAAATTGCCTTGCAGAGAGACTCCATATCCGCCGAATCACCCAAAGCGGAAACCTCTCTTGCCGCGGACATTATGGTCATTGTCATATTGGTTCCCGTATCGCCGTCCGGAACGGGAAATACGTTCAGCTCGTTGATCCACTCTTTTTTGTTTTCCAGGCTTTTTGCAGCAGCTAAGAACATTTTGGAAAACATCTTAGCGTCGATTTCCTGTAAGCTCACGATAAAGTCCTCCTTAATCAATCACTCTGACACCGTCAACAAAAATGTTGATTTTTTCGATTTCAATGCCGGTAAATTCCTCAACCTTGTATTTCACGCTGTCAATCAGATTATCTGCAACGGCGAGTATGCTGACGCCGTAAGATACAATGACATGAAAATCAAGGGTCAGCTTATTATTATTTAACGATACGCTGATCCCCCGCGTCAGACTGTCCATTTTCAGGAGCCGGACAAGCCCGTCCTTCATGCTTACGCCTGCCATGCCCACAATGCCAAAGCATTCCACTGCCACACTGCCTGCATATTGGGCGATCACATCAATATCAATGACGATATTTCCCATATGAGTAGTCATAGAAGAACCCTTCATATCAATAACCCTTCCTTTCCGAGCAATCTTTCAGACCCCAAAAGTCCGCGGACATATATTTCATTTTAACAGCTTTCCCTGAAAAAGGAAACATTAAAAGCAAAAAAAATAAAAAAGTATTTTTTACTTGCTTTTCTTGCTCATTTCTGTTACTATATCAATGTTGTGAACTTACTTATATATTGAGGAGGTGTCAAAATGGCTAAGTGTGATATATGTGGAAAAGGCGTTCATTTCGGTAATAATGTGAGCCATTCTCATAGAAGAAGCAATGCGATCTGGAAATCGAATGTTAAGAATGTAAAATGCAAGGTTAACGGCGGAGCTAAGAGAATGCACGTTTGTACCGGCTGCCTGAGGTCAGGCCGTGTGGAAAGAGCCTAGTATTTGTTTTACCTAGTATTTGTTTTACATTGAGGAATTGCCTTCGACAATTCTTCACCTTCTATTCGGTAAATAACGGCGGTTTTGAGCTTTGATTCAAAACCGCCGTTTTACTGTCTTATAGGGAACTGCGCCATTTACGCTTCTTCTTTTCTTCGGAGATATTCCTTGTTAATCATCTGTACCAGCTCTGCGTCCCCAAAGAGATTGTCGGGATGGAAAATTTTAACCAGGTCACGATGCCTCTTTCGGAGTGCAAGGGGATTGCTGATGCCGGAAAATAACCGTTTCACCGTTTCCTCCAGAATATCCTCATCCTCCCCATATTGAATGCTTCTCCTCCGCTGCTGGGCCAGAACCTGCTTCTGCTTCTCCAGGGATTTCCTGTCTTCATCCAGCTGCCGGAAGCCGTCCTGCAGAATCGCCAGCTTTTTCTCGAAAAAAAGATTTTCCTCCCGCAAACGTTTCTGCTCCTGGACCGTGCGGCGGTTCAGCTCTTCCATTTCCCTGCGAAACCGCACTCTTTCATCCAGAAAATTCTTTTGTGACTCGTCTAATTTTTCCTTTGATTCGTCAAGCTCCTTCCGCACATTCTCCAGACGTATATTTTCCTGAAAGAGCCATAGCTTTGCTTCCCTGAGCTCGTCCGTTTCCACGGCGCCCGCTATCTCTTCCCAATCGATCATTTGCGCTAACCTCCGATACACATCAAAATTGCTATTCGCCGCAAAAGCAATTATATCCTATAAACAGTAACAGAGCGATTATGAGCAGTCCGATCAGACGATTACGGGTAATCAACATCAGCAGCATCCCGATTGCAATCAAAAAAGCCCCAAGGCCTATCAGCTTTCTCATGTATGCCTTTTCCTGACAGCATTTCATTTTCTCACTCTAATATATGCAAAATCCTTTTCCCGGATTCTTTGAACCCTTCAGAAATAGCCCCTGCAGCCTTATTTCCGCGTCCGGCCGGTCAGCTTTGCGGATTCTTTCCCTCCTCGGGGAATGCAATGTCAACCACCTGGGCATCCGACATTTCATCCCCGTCCTTTTCCTTGTCTTTTGCCTTGGAAAATTTGTCCACGATGTCCGGAATCATGTCCAGGATCTTGGTGACCGCATCCTGATTCTTGATATTCACCAGCTTTGCGGATCCGTTTTTAATCACGAGCACTGCGCTGGGAGTCATCTTCCCGCCCAATCCGCCGGCACCGGAAGCGGAATTCTTCTGGCTGTTGCTGCCTGCGCCCGCGCCCACGCCAAAAGACACATCCACAAGGGGAAGGATAATGGTATCCCCCACCTGCGTCGCCTCGCCGACTACCGTTTTTGTTGACAGTACCGTGTCCATTCCCTTTAAAAGAGCCTCAACTACTCCCTGAAAATTCTCCTTATCTGCCATTTCCTTTCCTCCCTGCTTTTAGCTTTTTTAAAAATATCCTGAGCTTCTTATCCAGAAGCAGCTTCAGTGCATTCCATGTGAGGGTCCAGAGCGTGATATGTCCCGACACGTCAAGATTCCCTTCCAAAACCGCCCGGTTAAAATCGGGGGTCAGGTAAACCTGTCTGCCGAGAACCGGCAGCAACATCCCATATACCCCAAAGACATACCCGGTGGTGTCGGGGGCTCCCGTGCCAAAGAGCACATCAGCCCTGATGTGCCTTGGGCGGATGCTCTTCAGTATTTTCCACAGCCTCAGCTTCACATGCCGCCACAGCAGCACGGTGTTTTCCTCGTGCAAAAGATCATGATAATAAGTTATGTTTGCCCAAACCTCTTTCATTTTATCATAGATCTTTAAAATTGTGTACTTTATCTTTTGAATTTTTCCCAAAATCGGTGCAAAAGGCCCGTCCGGTGCCTCTCTGCTGCCGGGCTCTGCGCCTTCTCCGGACTGTTCCTCTGCCTCCGAAGCGCTTACCGCGGCCTCAGAGAGGCCGTTGCCTGCAGCGCCCTCTTTGTTCCCGGGCTGCTCTCCGCCTGCCTGATTCCCTCCGTTCTCAGGCTGCTCTCCGCCTGCCTGATCCCCTCCGTTCCCGGGCTGCTCTCCGCCTGCCTGATTCCCTCCGTTCCCGGGCTGCTCTCCGCCTGCCTGACCCTCTTTGTTCTCTGCAGCCTTCCCCTTCTTAAAATCCGCGTCTGTAAGAGTTTTCCATATAAGCTTAATTGTCAGCTTCCCTGGCTCCGGATAAGTATAACGTACCCGGAACAGGCCTGCCAGCCAGTCTGCCTTTGCATCAATCCGCAGGTCTTCCGAAGTTTTCTCCCCCCTCACCCGATAGGTTACCGGCCAGAACAGTATCAGCACCAGCAGCAGGACAAGCATACCAAGCAGGACAAGGAAAAGGATTCCGATAATAGACAAAATGTGCAAAATTATTTCCGGCATAACAGATACTCCTTCAGAGCGCAGTCGCCTCTATTCTCCAGACATTCCAGAACCATCTGCTCTACCATGGCCACGGCCTCACTGTGACTCCCGGCAATTCCCACCACATAGGGCGGGTTTTGGGCATAATATCTCTGTACCAGCTGCCTGGCATTGTATATTTCAAGCTGATCGGAAGGATTCCTGGAAACAGCAATTAAAAAAACACCGGAGAGCAAAGGCTTGTTTTCCAGCTTTTTCTTTATTCTATCCAGTTTTTCCCTGTCAATACTTTCTCCCAGATACAGATCCGGGTGGTAATTAAGCTTAACTGCCATATTCCAATTCCCTTTCTGTTAGTATAGCATAGAATCCGGTATTTGCAATCAGAAAATGATAAAAGCAGAACCTGACGGAATCTGCCGGTAACAGAGGTTGACTTTTTTTCAAAATATTTTATACTGAAAAGAGAAGGATGAAGGGAGGATTACGAAAGGATGAAATCTGTGGCACGAATGGCATTGGAACCGGGAATGGTGTTGGGCGAAGACGTGGAATCCTCGGGTGGTATATTGTTTCCGGCAGATACGGTATTGACGGAGGCTATGATCGAACGCCTGAAACGCTATTCCGTCATGTGCGTCACGGTCAAGGAGGACATTGACTTTGCCACCACTCACTATGAAAAGATACGCTTTGACGAAGCTTTTAAAAATTTTCAGAAAAAGCATGCCGAGAACCTGATCCGCTACAAGAAACTCATGGTTTCCTTTGTTACAGGCGGTATACCCATTGCCAGTGAAAATCTGCTTGCCATCTATCAGGATATGTCATCGACCTATGACAGCGGCACAGTGCTGTTGGATTATCTTTATAATCTGATGCCCAACGAAGACGAGCTGACCTATACCCACTGCCTCAATTCCGCCCTTCTGGGCGGCACCTTTGCAAACTGGATGGAAATGAACCAACAGGATAAAGAGAATCTGATCCTTTCCTGCTTTTACTATGACATCGGCAAGCTGCGGCTGCCCTATGACCTGCTCTGGAAATCCGGTAAGCTCAGCGAAGAGGAATATGCGATGATCAAAAAGCACCCTGTCATCGGCTATGCCCTGTTGAATAACAGTAAATCCCCGGTGGACCAGAGAGTCAAAAATGCCGTTATCATGCACCATGAACGCATGGACGGCAGCGGTTATCCCTATCATATGAAGGGCTCCGGCATCGATGTCTTTGCAAGATATGTGGCAATAATCGATACCTATATCGCCATGGCCTCTCCCCGTTCTTACCGCACGGCAATGACTCCTCTGCAGATACTGGACAACTTCCAGAAAAATCTGCCGATTTATGACACGGAACTTCTGCTCCCGCTGATGAAGCGTATCGCAGACGCCCAGCTGGGCACTACGGTACAGCTTTCGGATAATTCCGTGTGGGATGTGTTTATGGTACATCCGGGCAGATACTCACTGCCCGTTTTGAAAAACGCAGAAGAAAAAATACTGGATCTTTTGGAAAATCCCCAGCTTTCCATCGTGAAAAAT
>CAJTKW010000054.1:11923-16784 GCA_910577035.1 uncultured Acetatifactor sp. | reverse complement strand
CTGTAAGCATCTGCAGATCACAAAAGGGCAGTCGAAGCGCTAAAAATATTTTCGGCTGCCCCACAAATTCTGTCTTTTCAATTCCAGATATTCCCCGTAGGCTTTTTCCAGAATCCGCTTTTCATTCGAGAACTTAAGCAGATGGTAGGCTTCGTGGTATTTATAATAACCGGCATCGACAAAATACTCTTCTTTCTGAGGCTTGCTGTAGTAGCTGTCTGCCATCATCAGATACCAGTGGACTTCCTTTTCGACGGTATCCTCCGGCACGGTAAAAGAATATTCGCTCTTTCCGATATATTTAATGATGACGGCCCTTGCCCCTGATTCCTCCAGAACCTCCCGCAGTGCGGTCTCCTTATATTCCTCACCCTCTTCTACCGTACCTTTGGGCAGGACCCATCCCTCATATTTATTCTTGTAATTCTTGTACAAAAGCAGTATCTTTCCACGAAATATTACCACACCACCGCAGCTTGTTGCTTCTATCATTGCAATTCCTCCTGACCGGTGTGCCTGTACACAACTAAACTACAGTATAGCCCAAACCCCTCGGAAGCGCAACCTTCATTTCATGATTTATTCCCGCGGGCAATTGACTTTCCGGTCACAGGACCCCCCTTTTTTCGTGTCCGGTGGTATATTCCTCGTATTGCGGCGGCCTGCCTGAAAAGAAGGTATCCAGAACCGCCCCTGTTTCCGCCGAATCCTCCACGGTAAAATCCAGCCGGAGACGTACCCTGTCTCTCCATTGCCCCGCTTCCCGGTGCAGGGAAAGGGGGACGCTGTTGTAAATAATATTGGTACAGCGGGCACAGTCCCTCACCACAGGAAACCGTTTGCCGAAACGGTCAATCAGAATCGTTTCGTCCCCGCTTCCCGGCCTGCACTGCCCTGCCGTGCGCAGAATGCAGTTGGCGGTAATCATCATCGGAATCCTGCCGTAAACCGGTTTTTCAAAAGGATACCCGCTTTCCCACAGGCGCCGCTGTTCTGCCGCTTTCAGCTCGTAAGGCAGGCAGAAACTGTCAATGCCCTCTCCCAGCTCCTCCGCCGCCGCACGGTTCCAGGTATAGACGGAGGCATCCAGATGCCACAGCCCGTTCTTCGCCCTGTTCCGGAAAAAGCCAAGACCGTCGGCGGAACGGATCAGGAATCCGGAAAACAGTGCCCCAGGGCCGCACAAAGCATACAGATCCTCCAGCCAGGGCTGGTCCGCCGCCCTGAGAATATACGGCAGCGTAATCAGCAACGGACAGTATACAGCCAGCTGCCGGCATTCCTCCGGGCATTCCTTCGCCAGGTTCCCGGCCAGGTAAACGCAGACGGGCTGCCGATCGGAATGCTCCTCCAGCCGCCTCAGGAGCCCTGCCAGTTGTGCCACGGTGGACAGGGAGACGGCAATTCCCCGGCCGGGAATCCGTTCGGCCGCCGGCAATGTCCTGCCAGAGCCCCCTGCTTCCGGCAATGCCGTCGGAGCATCTCCGGCGGCAGCCACCCATCCCGCCGCTTTTTCGGCCTCTTTCCGCTTTGCAGACCCTGCAGGTTCGCCGCTTCTTTCCAGCAGCACCTCCTCCAGCCGGCTTACCGCCTGCCTGCGCAGCTCGTTGATCTGCTTCAGGGGATAAAAAATAGGGGTGTCCTTATCCACCAGGATTTCTTCTGCGAAAAAGAAGGTGTCCCCCAGCTTTTCGATCTGTTTCCGGATATTTTCCTCCGTGACAGGCTGATTAGACGCCTTTTGAACCACTTCGCCCCTGACAGTGACGCTGTATGCCTTACCCTCTGTGGGCTTATCATCTCCTGCCTGCGCCTGCCTGCGACCATCGGACGCCCTTCCCGATTCTGCGGTGAGGGAGGCAGGTTTACCCTCCCGAAAGACAGCATGAAACGTTATGGGCAGCCGTTTTCTGTCTGTCAGATACTTTTTGCGGATGTCCGCCAGCAGGGCCTCGTCACTGGCGCTGTAAGCGGGATTTTCCAACGTAATCATTTCACTGCCGTTTTTCTTAAAATAATACCCGTCCTGTACCTGGCTGCGGATATAGAGAGAAGTCAGAACGCGTTCGTCTTCTTTTTCTATGGCATACCGTTCCGCAGCTTCCCTGTCCCCGTACCGTTCCCTCATTTCATAATACCGGTCCATATATCTGCGGTACACGGCAGTGACTCCTGCGGCGTATTCCGGCTTCTTCATGCGTCCCTCAATCTTAAAGGAGTCAATCCCCGCCTGCATCAGTTCCGGAAGTATTTTCAGCGTGCACATATCCCTGAGGCTTAAAATATACTGCTCCCTGCCCCTGCGGCCGTTGATCTCAGCAGTATAGGGCAGCCTGCAGGGCTGGGCACAACGCCCCCGGTTGCCGCTCCTGCCGCCTAATATGCTGCTGAAAAGGCACTGCCCGGAATAGCAGTAGCACATAGCCCCATGGATAAACGTTTCCACCTCTATGTCCGCTGCCTGCCTGATCCTGCGGATTTCATCCAGCGCAAGCTCCCGGGCAGGTACGATCCTGCTTGCGCCCATTTCCTTCAACAGCCTGGCACCGTTTTCACTGCAGAGGCTCATCTGGGTGCTGGCATGAAGCGCAAGCCCGGGAAAGGTCTGCCTTAACAGGCGCAGGGCACCGAAATCCTGGACAATGACGCCGTCCAGCCCGCTCTCATAAAAGGGCCGGATATGCCCGCACAGCTCAGCCGCCTCTTCTTCTTTCATCAGCGTGTTCACCGTAAGGTAAAGCCTGCATCCCATAATATGGCCGTAACGAATACACTCTGCAATTTCTTCCTCTGTGAAATTTTCGGCATAGGCTCTGGCACCATAGCGCCGGCTGCCCAGATAAACGGCATCCGCACCGGCCTTCACTGCCCCGTAAAAGGCGGCCGGATTCCCGGCGGGAGCCAAAAGCTCTGCCTGTTTTCCACTCCTGCTCATACAATGCCCTGCCTTTCCCAAATCCGTCCCCCACCTCTGCGGCATATTTCATCTGCCCGGATCTGCCTATAAAAGAGTTCCTCACACTCTTGATGCCCGCGCCTGGCGGCACAATTTCCAAAAAGTCAAAAAGGCCGTCCCTGACGGGACAGCCAAGCCTTACTTTTTCTTTAATTCCGTCTCCAGCCGCACCACCTTTTTGGCGCTCTCATTTACATCCTGCTGGAGCGTCTTCACCTGCTCCTCCGAGGCTTCCAGCTTGATCTGCGCTGAAATCAATTCATGCTTTAAATCGTACAGCTCCTTTTCCTTGGCCTGCAGCTCCTCTTCCAGAATGGTGATCTGCTTCTTGGCCTTAAAATAATCATCCGCAATGTTCAGCTGCAGCAGCACGCTCTGCTTGTCCATAGGCTGCCTTCGGAAGCTGTCTACCTTATTATATTCATTCAGTTTATTGTTTATGTAAGAAGCGACCTTTTGTAAATACTCCTCACTTTCATATCCGCTGAGCGTCAGAACCTTACCGCCGATAATCACTTCTGTATCTGTTTTGGACGACATAAAATTACCCCTTTGATCTTGAACCCCTGTCTTGAGCTATATTATATATCAATATTGCCATACAGGCAAGCTAATCTTGATTTGATCTCATCCTGTTCTCATCTCCCGCAGCAGTTCAGACAGGTCACTGAACCGTACTCACCTCTCATTATCCGGCCGGCCTGCGTTTCCGTCAGTATAGCTGTCCAAAAGCCCTACTGTTTCATTGGCCGGGCGGCCGTACATATTGCAGCACTTATGGGAAACCTCTCCGCCGGCGCTTTTATTCTCGTCCATCTCCACACTCATGCGCACCACTCCCATCCGTGTCTCCTGGTCCAGATGCCTTAAAATATCCTCTATCAGCTTTTCCTCTTTCATCATCCCTTGTCCTCCGCCTCCACGCCCTGTTGCAAATCCTGCTGACGTAAGATAAATCCTTCTCATCAGGAACAGCCGCCTGCCGGCCCCAGATGGTGCCAGGCCAGTTCCGTGGCTACCCTGCCCCGGGGTGTACGGTTGATAAAGCCGTTTTTAATCAGAAACGGCTCATACACATCCTCAATGGTACCCGCGTCCTCACCGATAGCTGCCGCCAGGGTATCCAGTCCCACCGGGCCTCCGTCAAACTTTCCGATAATGGTCTGCAGAATATTGCGGTCGATGTGATCCAGGCCCAGCTTGTCCACATCCATCAGATCCAGTGCCGTCCTGGCTACCTCCTCCGTGATAATACCCTCATATTTTACCTGGGCAAAGTCCCGTACACGCTTTAAAATGCGGTTGGCCAGCCGGGGAGTCCCCCGGCTCCTGCGGGCCATCTCCAGCGCTCCGCCGGGCTCAATTTCCACGTTTAATACCCGGGCGGAATGCAAAATAATGGTTTGCAGCTCTTCCACCGTATAAAATTCCAGATGATATATCATTCCGAAGCGATCTCTTAAAGGAGCTGTCAACAGACCTGCCCTGGTAGTAGCGCCGACAAGAGTAAATCTCGGCAGCTCCAGCCGCACGGAGCGGGCGGTAGAACCCTTGCCGATCATAATGTCGATGCAATAATCCTCCATTGCGGGATACAGTACCTCCTCCACCTGACGGTTCAGTCGATGGATCTCATCCACAAACAGCAGGTCCCCCTCCTCCAGGCCATTTAAAATGGCGGCAATCTCTCCCGGCTTCTCAATGGCAGGGCCGCTGGTCACCTTCAGACGGACACCCATTTCATTGGCAATGATTCCCGCGAGGGTCGTTTTCCCCAGACCGGGAGGGCCGTAAAAAAGCACATGGTCCAAAGAATCCCCCCGCTGCCTGGCGGCCTCAATATAGATTTTCAGATTTTCCTTCACCTTGGCCTGTCCGATGTAATCGCTCAGGGTCTGGGGACGC
>CAJTKW010000054.1:0-11913 GCA_910577035.1 uncultured Acetatifactor sp. | reverse complement strand
TCCCTCAATCTTAATGTCTTCTTCCGTTATGTTGGTTTCAATCGTCCTCTTTACCGCCATGCTCAAAATTCCTTTGTTTTATCTAAAACATCTTTTTCAGAGCCGCCTTCAATACCGCGCCGGCATCCATGTCCTCTATACCCTCCACGGCATTTACCGCCCTGGCGCTCTCCGTCTGCCCATATCCCAGGGAAACCAGGGCCTCGATGGCCTCCTTCTTCTGGGGCGTATCTGCCTTAAGCCCGGAATTTGCCGCCGTAGCTGCAATCTCCCGGCCAATCAGCACGTCGTCTATGGAAATCTTGTCCTTCAGATCCAGGATCACTCTCTGCGCCGTCTTGGGACCGATTCCCGGCGCTTTGGAAATAGCCCTGGCATCCCCGGACATAATGGCATAACGGAGGTCATCCGCTCCCATGACCGAAAGAATGGCAAGCCCTCCCTTGGGGCCGATGCCGTTTACGGTAATCAGCTTTTTAAAAATTTCCAGTTCACTTCCGGAAAGGAATCCATAAAGCTGGAATGCGTCCTCTCTGACACAGGTATAGGTATAAAGCTTTACCGGCTCACCGATTCCCGGAAGCCGGGAGGCCGTATCCGGTGAAATATTTACATTGATCCCAAACCCGTTCACATCCACTACCGTATTATTTTCGCCAATATCTTCCACAATTCCGTTTACATACGCTATCATACAAAATTTTCCCTTATCCCCTAAGACAAAAAACGCCCTTACCGCTCTGAGCCGTCAGTCCGCTTCTCCCCGGACCGCCTAAATCCCTCCTGCCGTCAACCGCTGCATTTCCGGGAACAGAAGCCCATGCAGTCAGTCTTCCCTTCCGGGAACGGAAATTCCTGCCGTCAATCCGCTGCATTTCCTGCAGACCGCTTCAGCAGCCTGCGGTATACCACCGTAAAGCAGATCAAATGCACCAGGAAGGTTAGTCCCCAGCTGATGGGATAAGACAGGTACAGGCATTCCAGTGTCCGGTACTGCCGGAAAATGGTGTAAATCCACACTACCCTAAACAGACAGGCCCCTGTCAGCGACACAATCATGGGCATAACGGAATACCCCATGCCCCGCAGCCCTCCTACCATTACATCCATTAAACCACACAGGAAGTAAGGAATACAAATATAGCCCATGCGCAGGATGCCATACCCTATGACCTCGCTGTCGGTAGAATACAGCTTTAACAGCGTTCCGGCACACAGATAGGCCCCGCTGCCCATGATAAGCCCTACCACCGTCACAAAGCCAAGACAGAGAAACAGCGCCCTGGCCATCCTTTTATATTTCACGGCCCCGTAATTCTGGCCGCAGAAGCTGATGGACGCCTGGTGAAAGGCATTCATGGCAGTATAAACAAAGCCTTCCAGGTTGCTTCCGGCAGTATTTCCCGCCATGGCAATCTTGCCGAAGCTGTTCACCGAGGACTGGATCAGCACATTGGAAATGGAAAATAACGCACCCTGCAGCCCCGCCGGGATGCCGATCTGTACCATCTTCACCAGCTTATCCTTCGCAATCCGCAGCCCTCTTAATTCCAGACGATAGACGCTGTCGCTCTTTATCAAACACCGAAGCACCAGCACGGCAGATATAGCCTGGGAAATCACGGTGGCAGTGGCCACTCCGGCCACGCCCATGTGAAATAGAATGACAAATATCAAATTCAGGATTACATTTACCACTCCGGCGATGGACAGATAATAGAGTGGACGCCTGGTATCCCCCACCGCCCGCAGGACGGCAGCCCCGAAATTATAGGCCATCATAAAAGGCATCCCAGCAAAATAGATCCGCATGTAAAGCACGGAATGCCCGATCACATCCTCCGGGGTCCCCATCAGGGTCAAAGCCGGCCTTGAAAGGAAAAAGCCCACGAATATCAGGATCACGCCGCCGATTACGGAGGTGGCCACGGCAGTCTGTACCATGCTTTTAAGCTCCTCCGTCTGTCCGGCCCCGTAGAACCTTGCCACCAGCACATTGGCACCCACAGAAAGCCCAATGAACAGATTCACCAGCAGGTTGGTCAGGGAGCTGGTGGAGCCCACTGCCGCCAGGGCCTCGTTTCCGGCAAAACGCCCGGCTACCGCAATGTCCGCCGCATTGAACAGAAGCTGCAGAATGCCGGAAAGCATCAGGGGAAAATAAAATAAAAGTATTTTCCCTGCCAGAGGGCCGTTGCACATATCGATCTCATACTTTTTTTCGCCTGTCTGTGCACCCAAGGTTCTCATCTCCTATCATTGATTCGTTTATAATTCGACGGTGGCCCCTACTTCCCGTTAATATAATTGACCAGTCCCTCTGCGGCAATGATCTTCTGCATGAATTCAGGAAAAGCCTGGCCCTTGAAGGTACTGCCCTTCGTAAGGTTGGTAATAATGCCTGTGTCAAAATTCACTTCCACCTGGTCTCCCGCTTCAATCCCCTTTGCGGCCTCGGGACATTCTATGATAGGCAGCCCGATATTGATGGCATTGCGGTAGAAAATCCTGGCGAAGGTCTCGGCGATCACACAGCTGACCCCTGCCGCCTTGATGGCAATGGGGGCATGCTCCCTGGAGGAGCCGCAGCCGAAATTCTTTTCCGCCACGATAATATCACCCTTTTTCACCCTGCCGATAAAGTCCTTGTCAATATCCTCCATACAGTGTGCCGCCAGCTCTCCCGGATCGGAGGAGTTCAAATACCTGGCCGGAATGATTACATCCGTGTCAACATTGTCCCCATATTTAAATACTGTTCCCTTTGCGTTATTCATAGCAAACCTCCCTGTCTCTTTCCCTTGTCATCTTCCTGTCTTCCATATTTCTTACGCTTTCCGCCACGCCAAATGAAGCAGCCCCGGCCCGTCCGGTGCAAAAGGCGCTCCGGTAATGGCGCCGGCATCACAGCTCGTCAGGTGCGGAAATCACGCCGGTAACTGCGCTGGCAGCCGCCACGGCAGGACTGGCCAGATAGATCTCGGATGTGACATGTCCCATGCGGCCCACAAAGTTACGGTTGGTGGTGGAGACACAGCGCTCCCCCTCGGCCAGAATGCCCATATAGCCTCCAAGACAAGGGCCGCAGGTAGGCGTGCTGACAATGGCGCCCGCCTGAATAAAGGTCTTGAGCAGCCCTTCCTCCATAGCCTGCATATAGATGGCCTGGGTAGCCGGGATCACAATACAGCGCATCCCCTTTGCCACATGTCTGTCCTTTAAGACCTCCGCCGCGATCCTGAGATCATTCAAACGGCCATTGGTACAGGAGCCGATGACTACCTGGTCGATCTTTATCTTCTCCATGGCCCTGATCTCGTCTATGGTATGTGTATTCTCAGGCAGATGGGGGAAAGATACCGTAGGCCGGAGGGTACTTAAGTCGATGGTATACTCCTCGTCATAGGCTGCGTCTGCATCCGCCTCATAAATCTTATAAGGCCTCTGAGAATGCTCCTTCATGTATTCTTCGGCCAGGGCGTCCACCGGGAAGATACCGTTCTTTCCCCCTGCCTCAATGGCCATATTGGCAATGGTGAAACGGTCGTCCATGGACAGGTGGGCAATTCCATCCCCCACAAATTCCATGGATTTATACAGTGCCCCGTCCACGCCGATCCTGCCGATGATATGTAAAATAATGTCCTTACCGCTGATATATTCTGCAGGCTTGCCCACCAGCTTGAATTTGATGGCCGCAGGCACCTTGAACCAGGCCTTGCCGGTAGCCATTCCCGCCGCCATGTCCGTACTGCCCACTCCGGTGGAGAAGGCCCCCAGGGCGCCGTAAGTGCAGGTATGGGAATCCGCGCCGATAATCACGTCTCCCGCCACGGTCAGACCTTTCTCGGGAAGCAGGGCGTGTTCGATCCCCATTTCACCCACCTCGAAATAATTGGTGATCTCATTTCTGCGGGCAAACTCCCGCACACATTTGCAGTGTTCTGCGGACTTTATATCTTTGTTGGGCACAAAGTGATCCGGCACCAGAGCTATCTTGTCCTTGTCAAAGACACCCTGCACGGTAAACTTTTCCATTTCTTTAATGGCTACAGGGCTCGTAATGTCATTGCCCAGCACCAGGTCAAGCTTTGCCTCGATAAGCTGTCCGGCCTCCACCTTCGGCAGTCCTGCGGCCGCGGCAAGAATTTTCTGTGTCATTGTCATTCCCATAAACTGTACCAATCCTTTCCTGTCATTGTAAAAAGAGTGCTTCACACTCCTGCGGGATTTGCCTCGTATACTCGTAAATGCACGCGCCTGACAGCGCAATTTCCCGTAAGTAAAAAAGAATCCCGCAAGCGGGACGGCACCGACGGGCAGGGTACGGACCTGTCAGCCGGCGCCGTCTAATGACCATAATAGCACAAACGGACGGATACTTCAAACACTTTCTCCCTTCAAACTCAATCAGGCCATGTATATCCCATTATCCTGTCCTTCGCCAGTTCCACTGCATTCTCCGGCCCTTGCATCGATAAAGCCAAGTCTGCCCTTACACCCAGATTTTCGCAAATACCGGAAACGTCAATCACAAAATAACGGGAACGGTCCATCCCGCCCACCCAATGCTCCGAACAACACAACATAAAGTCAGGATGACAGCCTCTCCGGATACCGGCCAACTCCCTGTAAGTAAATTCGCCGGATATTAGAGGATGTATTCCATATAAATAACACATGGGAAGATCACTGATACAGACACAGGCATATCTTTCCCGCAAAAATTCTTCCCGAAGCGCCGCGGCCAGCCATACCGCTTCATTGGGCCTCCCCAGAATCATCACCAACGGCAGCATGGCCTCATCCGAGAATTCTTCTGCCATGTCGTGATGACAGGAAGCACTTCTCTGATGCCCCGCCTCCTCCCACACCAAACAGTCACGCAGCTGTATTCTAGCCTGCTGAGACAGTGTGCCACAATACACGATCCCTGCCACAGCTTCCTCATCTGCCGCCTCTATGAGCAGCTTTTCTTCCTGTACGTCTCCCTGCCTCTCCGGGATCCACACCAACACCTTTTTCCGGCCGGCATCCCCACTGCTCCGCCTCTCTGCGCCATTGTCAATCCCCTGGGTCTGCACTTTGCCCTGCCTGAAGAAGAAAGCCTTCTCCTGCAGCTTAGTCCCGCTCCGATTCACGACAACTGCATTCTCCGCAAAATCCGGTGTCCTGAAACAGGGCTCCCTTCCGGTCAGCTTCCTGTAAAGAGCCTGGCTGCGGCTGCGTGCCCCTGTTGCTTCATCATAATGGATACAGACTGCCGCCGTCACGGTGGGAGCCGCATAACTGTTGGCCAAAGCCGTCTCTTCTCCCCGAAATCCCTTATGGCGGGAGGATGCCCGGAATGCCATCCCGTTTTCCCGTATATCCGCACCATATGTAAATCCCGTCATGCCGACATCCATTCGCACACAGAATACGCCACTCAAGCATGCCGGCATACAATATCCCTCCGAATTACTGTGTGCCGCTACCAATATCTGGCCCTGTAAAATCATTTGCGCCACAATCCGGCGCAGCCTTTCATAATCCGCTGCATTTTTCGTTCCCGCACTTAGATGCACCACGGGAATCCGGTGTGCCAGGCACCAACTCAATCCTGCCTCCAGCTGCCTGCATGTCGCCGAAAGCGTGTCATCATAAAAAATACAAAGACTGCAAAATACGGTATCCGGTGCATACTGCAGAATAATGTCCGCCACCGTACTGCCATGCTGCGCCGGCAAGACATCCGTTTCCCCTCTCTCCCTGATACTTCCGTCCTCCCCGACACACAGATCACAGATTATTTTCTCCCTGGGAATCCGCCTGACATCAAGCCCGTCATCCAATAATGCGACCAACACCCGCTATTTATCCTCCTTTGCCGCCTCGTATTTCCTGCTCTGATAGCCAAAGAGCTCTGCATAACGTCCCCCCGCCTGCAGTAACTGTGCCTGTGTCCCCTTTTCCAATACTTTCCCATGCTCCAATACCAGGATGGTATCCGCCAGGGAAACATTGGACAGACGATGGGAGGTAAAAATAACGATTTTATCCTTCATATACTTTTCCAGCTTTTGAAACAGCATGTGCTCCGCCTCCGGATCCAGACTGGAGGACGGCTCATCTAAGACGATTACCGGACTTTTCCGATATAGAGCCCGCGCCAGTGCCAGCTTCTGATGCTGCCCGCCGGACAATTCAACTCCTGTCTCGGAAAGGAAACGCATGATAAAAGTATTCAGGTTTCCGTCTGCCTTCTTCCAGATGTCCTCCGCAAACTCCTTCAGAATCGTTTCGATACCGCTGTCCCCGTCATTATGATAATGTTCCTCATCTGCAATTGCAATATTATCCCTCAACGGGAAGCAGTAATTGGGCTGCTCCTGAAAATAAACACTGAACATACGCCTGATGGAGGCAAGACGATATTCTGATAACTGTTTGCCATTAATATAAATTTTCCCGCTGTCCGGCTCATAAAAGCGCAACAGCAGCTTCACCAGCGTGGACTTTCCGGAACCGTTTACCCCCACCATTGCAAGCTTTTCTCCTTTTTCGACGGAAAAGCTTACATGGGAAAGAACAGAAACAGATGTGTCCGGATAAGCAAAAGAGACATCCTCAAATTCAATTTTATGAACCTCCCCCAACTCCAGGCTCCCTGTATCCGCAATCTGAGATTGAAATTTCATAAGCGCACGAAAGCTGTCAATTTTGAGATGGTCGTCATAAATGCTCATAACAGCCGACGCCAGCAGGTAAATATTTCCCCACAGGCTGTCTGCAAATCCTGTATACAGAGAATAATCACCCACTGTCATTACGCCGTGAAAAATCATGTATGTGATATGTACGCCGATGCCTGCCGCTGCAAGATCCGGCAGAATCCCGCATAATGCCGACCGAATACTCTGCCGCTTCGATTCCCGGCGCCGTCTGTCAAAGAACGCCAGCCATAAATTCCGAAACCTTGTCTTTAACATTTTCCCTGCGTCATACAGACGGATCCCCAGCGCATACTCCTTCTGCATGGCAACGCTTTGCAAATACCCTTCCTGCCGCAGCACATTGATCTGTGATTCCTGAAGCTGATACAGGACTTTTGCATAACGGACCGCAACAATAGCCGCCGGAACCGAAGCAGCGGTCATCACAATTCCGTATGCCGCATTTGCAGTGCACATAAGCAGAAAGACACTCAAAAAAGATACCAGCGCTTCCGCGAAAGACACCGCATTCCAGGTGAGGCTCAGCATGGCTCCCGTGTTCTGGGATGCCAGTTGGAAGGCATCACAGTATTTCACATTGTCAAAGCATGCCATATCCACGGATACCGCGCGATCCATGAGAAACAGGGACAGCTTTGCCCGCATCTGCTCCTCATGCATCATTCTGCAATACTGACTCCATTCCTGTAAGATTCCTTTGGCGGCACGTAATATAAAAAGGATCAACACAAGAACCACTGCCTTTTTTCCCGCCCGGGGAAGCTCACGATCAATGGACAGCAGATTCAGCACGCTCTTTCCGATATAAGCGCTGCCGATCACAAACGCGGTTGGAAGCAGCCCTGTCACAAAGCGGGCAGTCGTGTAAAAAGGCGACGTTTTCCATGAAAATACAAGACAATCCCACAGAGTATGTAAAAAGCTCCGTATTTTCCCGGAATTGTTCTTTTCCTTTGTTTTTTCCCACTTCATCTGATACCGCCCTCATTCATTTTGTTTTGCTTTATGCTCTTTGCGGCATCGCCATTTCAACTGCCTCACAATGCCCCTTTCTCCCTGAGTGTCAGAACGCCATCCTCCATCCGGTACACCTTATCCGCCGCCTCCGCAATCGCCATGTCATGTGTGACGATAATAACGCAGTAATCGTTTTTATGCGCCAACTCCGTGAGCAGCGAGACAATATTGCGGCTGTTCTCCCCGTCCAGATTTCCCGTGGGCTCATCCGCAAGCAGGATTCCCGCGCCGGAGGACAGTGCCCGCGCAATTGCCACGCGCTGCTGCTCGCCTCCGGATAAGCGGGACGGGAACCGTTTAAATTTCTCCTCTCCTATCCCCACTGCCTCCAGATTTTTTGCCGCATGCTGCTTTGCTTCTCTGGCGGAGATACCGTTCAGCTCCATGGGATAGCAGACATTTTCAAGAACCGTCAGGCGTGGAAAAAGCTGAAAAGCCTGAAAAATCACAGATGCCTTCTGCCTGCGATAGGCATCCAGATCCATCTTCTCCATATTTTCCCCATGTACCCACATACTCCCGCCGGTGGGCTCATCCAGGCCTGCCATTAACGAAAGCAGCGTGGTCTTTCCGCTTCCCGACGGCCCGATGACCGCCGTGACCTCTCCCCGTTCAAATGCGCAGCTCACCTGGTTCAACACGTTCCTTCTGTTTCCCCTGTACTGATAACTTACTGACTTTAACTCCAATTCCGGCATGACCTGTTCCTCCTGTTTATCTTTTTTAATCCGTGAAATCCAGCAGGAAGAATCGCTTCCCCTGCGATTCTTCGAGGCGAAACTTAGATTTTCTTAGGCTGTGTACTTTACAGCCTTAGAAAATCTTTTCGCCTTTCATTCCTTTACCTGCAGCAGCTCTAAAGGCATTTTCCGCGTGATATGAACCACTCCCAGAATCGCCCCCAGGATACAGCCTCCCAGATAGGCGCCCGCAAACATCCCGATCTGCGCTGCCGGTATCTCCGGAAATCCACAGTACGCCACACAAATTCCGATCAGCAGCCCGGCCAGGCTTAGAAGCACCGGCTCCGCAAGCAGCATCCGCCTTGTGCGCCCCCTGCTGTTCCCCAGCACCCGCAGCAGCGCCGCCTCCTCCGTCCGCTGTAACAGCAGCAGGAAGATCAGGCCGCCTCCAGCAAGGACGGATACCGCCGTCGTCACCGGGAAGAGCAGCTTCATCAGCTCCAGGTTCTTCTCAAAAGGCTCCACCACCTGGCGCAGCTCGCTGGTCCAGAGCATCACCTCCGCATCCTGCTTTGCCATCAAGGGGCTCCCCAGCTGCCTTGCAATCTCCTCCTTGACCGTATCCAGCTCCCGGTTAAAGGCGGGGTCAACGGTGAAACGAACCGTGGAATGGAGCCAGTCCTCATTTTTCCTGAACATTTCCCATAAAGACGGCGGCATCAATATTTTATCCCAGCCCGCTCTGATGATTCCATCACCCCTGTCCACAGAACGGAGAGTTCCCGCTATGGTAATATTCATGATGAAATTGTCATCTATGCCATAGTTTCCGCCTCCGGAGATAGTTAATTCCTGCCCATATTCCAGATCGTACTGCTCCAGCCACTCTTCCGGCACAATAATGGGCGCGTTCTCCTTAAGTGTCATCTTATTGACTTCAGGTATCCATTTCCGCCATTCCCTGATAAAAAGATCCGCATCATAGCCCTTGGCATAGTCGACTGCTACCGCGTTTTCAGCGCAGAATCTTTCAATGTCCTCCGGAAGCCTTATGGGCACATATTGCCCAATGACCCGAGTACTTAAAATATCTCCCGTCTTCGGATCGATCTCTCGTTGCTCCACTCTGACTTCATCTGCCGCCTCCGTATACAGATCACAGAAATAACCGCTTTCCGCCATCCAGTCAATCATATCCTGTGTAAGGTATCCTCCGCCGAAACCAATGTCAACAAAATCCTTTTTCACCAGCTCCCCATCGATCTCCGTTGTCTCATACAGCCGCTCCACCTCTGCGGTATCCCGCACAATGGCTGTCTGCATCCAGGTAATCGCCGCCAAGAAGGCAAGCGCCACCGCAACGGTCAGCGTTGTTTGTACCGGCTTCCTCCTCATGTGCCGCAGGATAAAACGACAGACGGACGCTGTCCCCCTTCCCGCTTTTGACGGCAGGGAGAGCTGCCCGGCCTTGACCATCTGGCTTTCGCTTTCTGACGGCAGGGAACGTCCAGCCCTCGGCTGCGTGGCTTCTGCTTTCTGCCGTCCTCTCCCAGGGATCTCTTCTTCACCACCCTGCCCGGCATCTATTCCCGCATCTTTCGGGCCGGCAGGATCCCCTGCCCTTTCCGGACTCCCTGTTCTGAAGTTTTTCGGCTTTCCCCCTCTGCCGGACCCACCCTGCAGGAGTACCAGTATCGGCCTGCATACCAGAAGAAAGACACTTACTGTCGTTTCCGCCAACAGCAGGGCTGCCGATGCCGCCAGGATACCAGCCAGCCACCAGACGGATACTCCCGCCTCCTCATGCTCCTGCATACCGGCAAGCAGCTTCTCCGCCTCCCCCAGCGCATACCGCCAGGACACCAGTACGCCGGCCCCGGTTCCAAACACGCTGATCAACAGCATCGGGGCCAGGCACATACGGACGCATTTCCCGGCGGATACCCCCAGGGATCGGGCAATGCCAAAGCTTTTCCGGTTCTGCCTGCCGTACAGGAACGCGATCAGGGTAAATCCCAAGAGCAGCACGCCGGCAGATACCAGCATGCCGTTTCGCGACGCCTGCTCCATCGCCCGGGCCGGAACGGCAAAGGACTCCCAGTCGTTCTCCAGCAGCTGGATCCGCATCCCCATTTCCGCCAGCGGCTCCTGCACCTCGCTTAAAAACGCATCCGTATCCTGGGGGGTTTTCAGTACGAAGCTGAAATAATGCGGACTTATTTTCATGCTTCTGATATATGCCTCCGGCGCACTTCCATAGGGAATGTATATCTCAAGGGTTTCTTTGCTGTCATTATGCATGTGTTCGTTCAGCGGCATATAGTCAAAGATTCCGACGATCGTATATTCCCTTGTCTCGGAATCATACGTCTGCCAGCCTGAGATGTCCTGCTCCCCGAAGGCATACGCATAGATGCAGGACTGCGCCGGCCGGAAGGTAAGCTCCACCGTATCCCCTACCTGCAGCCCTCTCGCCCCGGCGAAGTCCTTATGTACGGCACAGACCGCCGCGCCGGTGCGGTCGTCAATCCGATCCGGCCACCGCCCCTCCGTCAGGAACATCCTCTTCTGGGAATCCTGGGCGTTCGGCATGGAGCTCATATCCCTGGTGGCGATCACCCACATGGCATGGCGGTTTATTTCATCCAGCTGCATACGTTCGTCCGCCAGAAGCGCCGGAAGTACCCCATTCCCCTCCGCCTCTGTCAGAAACAGCCGGTTGCCCTGCACAGGCATTGGGGTCAGCGCATGTCCCTGCGTGTTTTCCCATAATTCATATCCGTTCCAGGCTCCGTTCCGATCCCTGCCGTAATACGCCCTGACCAGATACCGCTGCCCCACTGTCAGCTCCGGCAGCTCCCAGCCGCCCTCCTCCGCCATTCCATCGGTGAAGACAAGGCTGGCATACCCTCCCTCCGGCGCATAGTCCGGATAGCCGTTGATACGCTCCGATACAGAAAATGTCAGGCGGGTGCCATCCACCCTTATGGTATCCCAAAAATGTTCCCTTTCCTGCCAATCCTCCTCCACGCTTTCTAAGACGCCCCAGAACAGTACCTCCGCATTGTATACGTCAAAAGAGCGTATCCAGTCGTACGTGCCTTCCAGATCCGCATTGTACAGATCCGTCAGTGTCCCCCAAAGGAATCCCCGGGTATCGGCTGTCTCCACATAGGGGGATTTGCTGACCAGCTCCGCGCCCGCATCCACGGTCCCATCATTGTCCGAGGTCAGCCATCCGATGGGACGGTAATGCTCGGAAATGCGTGCCAGCTCCTGCCGGATGGCAAGGTACTCCACTGCCCTGGAGGCAAAGCCAAAGGACAGCGCCGCCGTAAGCAGCGTCAAGGTCAGGGTAAATAAGATTCTGCGCCGGTTTTCTTTTCTGAAGACATTCATGTGCAAGGGCCTCCCGTTTATCTTCTATCAATCCGTGAAATCGAGCAGGAAGAATCGCTTCCCCTGCGATTCTTCGAGGCGAAACTTAGATTTTCTTA
>CAJTKW010000053.1:11800-28131 GCA_910577035.1 uncultured Acetatifactor sp. | reverse complement strand
GAAACGTTACCAGTTGGATACTAAAGTACACTTTGTTATCCACTTTCACATTGCCAAAAATTCCCTCCCATGTTATACTGAATATCAGAAAATCAGTCAAATATCGCCATGGATAACAAAGTGTACTTTAATCCCCACCCGAGCACTCCTTTGCCCAACGCAGGAAGGTTCGATGCGTAATTCCCAGCTGCTCTGCCGCGTTTCTGGCAGAAATTTTCCCCTGTTCCCACAGCTTTTTCAGCACCGCATATTCCGGCGGGCGTTCCATAGGCTGACGGCCAAATTTCACACCCTGCTGTCTTGCGACGGCAATCCCTTCCGCCTGGCGTTTCCGTATAAACTCTCTCTCAGTCTGTGCCACATAGGACAGAAGCTGGAGAACAATATCAGCAATCAGCGTCCCCGTCAGGTCCCTGTCCTGCCTGGTATCCAAAAGAGGCATATCCAATACAACGATCGCAGCCTGTTTTTCTCTGGTAATAATCCTCCACTGCTCCAGAATCTCCTCGTAATTCCTTCCCAGCCGGTCAATACTCTTTACCACAAGCGTATCTCCGCTTTTTAGTGTGCGCAGAAGCCTTCTGTATTGAATCCGCTCAAAATCCTTTCCGGACTGTTTGTCCATGTAAATCCTGTCATTTTCAATTCCAAAATCCTGCAGTGCCGCAAACTGCCTTCTCCCATTCTGTTCCCTGGTGGAAATCCTGGCATAGCCATACTCCATATTCTGACCTCCAATCTGCTTTTTGAAATACATTGTAAATGAATTACCACCAGTGTACTATAGACAGGCAAAGCAGCTTCTCCGCTTTGTCTGCCAAATTGCAATTATGAAAATTTCTGTCCTTTCAGTTTTATGAATTTTTTGTTTTAAAGGTTATTGAGTAAAATTGTTTTTCAGAGTATACTGTTATCAGTGGAAAGAGAGATTTCATCATAGGAAAGATAGATACTATAACAAAAGAATATATGGAGAATCCGGTAGTCTTTGCCGATGCGTTTAACCAGTTTTTATACCATGGGGATCAGAAGATCGACCCTGCCCGGCTGACGGAATTGGACACTACGGAGATTGTGATTCCTTATGGAGGAGACGGTGCCGGTGTGCCGGAGCAGAAATACCGGGATGTGCTGAAGCTTCTGTATGCCATGACGGATGGCAAAACGGCATACTGTGTGATGGGGATCGAAAATCAGTCAGAAATCCATTATGCCCTTCCGGTCAAGAATGGGGTTTACGATTTTCTCCAGCTATCCCACCAAGTCAGCGAGGCGGCCAATGCCCATAGGCAGGAAATAAAGGAATCGAAAACGAAAGAGACGGATACTCCACAAGAAAAAGAGGCTCCTACAAACGGTGAGTTCTTAAGCGGCTTCCGGAAGACAGACCGCCTTATCCCTGTGGTCACCCTTGTAATATATTTTGGTTCAGACAGCTGGGATGCACCGCTCTCCCTGAAAGAAATGTATTCCGATGCTGACGATGCAATTCTTTCACACGCGCCGGACTACCATGTGAATTTAATTGCCCCAAAGGAAATGTCAGATGACGAAATTAATGAATTTCACTCGAACCTGCGGGAAGTGATGCTGTACATTAAGTACTCTAAGGATAAGCAAACTCTGAATAAGATCGTAGAGGAAGACATAAAATTTCAAAGCATGGAAAGACAGGCAGCGAATGTAATAAATATTGTCACGGGATCCAAGTTGAAATATCCCGAAGGGAAAGGAGAAGTGAATATGTGTTTGGCGATTCAACAAATGCGGGAAGAAAGCGAAATTAAGGGCGCAATTTTAATGTGTAAGGATTTGGGAGTCTCATTGGCCGAGACTATAAAACGGATTGCAGAAAAGTTTCATTTATCTGAGAGTGAATCCAATGAAGCAGTAAAACAGTATTGGTAAAAAAGAAAGGGATGCGCGCTTAAGTGGAACGCATCCCTTTCGGAGTATTCCCTGCTCTTAATCTCCAGCATAAACAGGGGCTTGGTTGCCCTTTAACGTTCCGCTGCCTGAAAAAAGTCCCTGCGTCAAACGACAGCATGCGCCAAATACCCCGCCGTATCCCGGATTGTTTTCTCCAGAGGCCTGGTGCGGTATCCCAGCTCATGTGCCGCCCTTTTATTTGAAAAATTACTGTTGCTGGTTAGTGTGTACAAAGAATAAGCCGTGTAAAGCGGACGCTTTCCCTGCCATTTTGCAATCAGCTCATTGACAGGAGCCGCCAGCCTGGCCAGAAACAGCGGGATCACCGGCAGGGGCTTTTTCCCATAAGGCTTTCCCACCCTGCCCAGCAAATCACGTATCGTACAATACTCGCCGCTGAGTATATAGCAGCATCCTGCCCTGCCTTTCTCTGCCGCCAGCAGGCAGCCCCGGGCCACATCCCGCACATCCACAAAGTCATATCCGCCTTTCACACAGGCCGTAATCCTGCCCTTCATATAGTCCCGGACCATTTGCACCAAATGATTGTTCCCCTTATCATAGGGCCCTATTATGCCGGAGGGCTGGACCACCACTGCGTGCAGTCCGTCTTTTACGGCATCTAAAACCGCCTGGGTAGCCTCCGCCTTCGTTTTGGCGTAGGCTCCCACCACCAGATCCGGTGAAAATTCCTCTGCCTCCGCAATCTTCCTGCCGGCCGGCAATTCCGGAATTGCATGAACCGAACCCACATAGACAAAGCGGTCAACGTGATGCCGCAGACTGATGTCAATCATATTTTTGGTACCGTTTACATTGACCTCATACACCGGGGCGGTCACATGCCTGGAAATACTGATAATTCCGGCCCCGTGTATCACTATGGTCTCTTCCGCCGGCTTCCCGGCAAACAAAGCTTCCAACGTATCCGGGCTGCACACGTCTCCACGGAAATACCGTATGTTATCCGCCTGTACTGCCGGCTTTTCCTGAGGAAGGAGCAATGCACGGACCTCCACGTCCTTGTTTTTCAATATTCGAAGCAGAGTGTTCCCCAAATGGCCTCCTGCCCCTGTGATGATATATCTCTTCATAATGTTCCGCATTCCTTCTTTTTTATAATCAGTCTGCCCATCTTCCTTCTTTTCATGCACCCTGATTCATTACCGGTTTTGCGGTATTTCTTTTATAGCCTCTTTCCCGGCCAGGAATCCCGCCATTACCGATCCGGAATGATTGCCCTTCCATACAAAGCAAACCTTAGTCCATCCGTTTTGCTTTCCTTATCTGCCTCTCTGGGGATGATTTAACCGCCCGATAAAATAGAAGCCCTTTGATTGATTCCCGTTCATGGTCGTAAATGTCATACGGCTGAATTCCAGCTCTAAAAAATCCTCCAAAAGCTGTTTGATCCATGCTTCCTCATGGTGTCGGCATACTGCGCCATCCGGCAATTCAAACACACCATATACGCCATAGGCCTCTTTATATTTTTCATACCTCAAAAGGTTGCGCTCATCCGTATTCAGCAGGAAATCATTTACATACAAAATGCCCTGTGGTTTCAATATCCGTTTTATTTCCGCCAACAGCTCCTTTTGCTCTTCATTTGTCCGTATGCAGGTTAAAACAGCAAAAAGAATTACGGCATCCCTGTTTACATATTTTGAAAATTCCCCGGCTTGAAACGGTGTGGTAAATTCCTTTTTCCCCGATACACTGTCCCAGTATTCTTTTTGTTCCATTTTCACTTGCCCTCCTTTTCTTGCATGATAACATAATCCGTGGTAATCTGTTATGAGAAATCTCACACTGACGGAAGGGAATTGATACCGGTTCAGACAGGTCACTGAACCGGTACGGGAATACAACTATGATTGTGATTAACAACAAAGAACACCTGGATAAATATTATAAGCGTTTTCCGCTGTCGGACTATTTCGGTTTCGATCTATCCCCCTATACATCAATTGTGAAATTTGAAAGCAGGGAAAACATTCTGAGTGAGGGTGAAAAACCGGACTCTCTCTATTATTTGTCAGAAGGGCGGGCAAAATTATTTCTCTCTCATGAAAACGGACGTATCTCTCTCATAAACTTCCTGGACGCTCCCTGCTTTATCGGGGAGATGGAATTACTCGGTGCCCAGGAAACAGCCAACGGAGTAACCGCCGTTACTCCCTGTACATGCTATCAGATCCACATCAGCAAGTGCAGGGATCAAATACTGAATGATACCGGATTTTTGCGTTATCTCTGTCTGTTCCTGAGCCAAAAGGCCATCGGCAACACCTTGAATTATACCAAAAACCAGGCTTACCCCTTAGAGGTACGCCTGGCAAATTTTATTCTGCTTACTTCCTGTAATCAAATGTATCGTGAAAAGCATACAGAAGCTGCGGAATTTCTGGGTGTGACATATCGACACCTGCTCTATGTTCTTGCCGATTTTGTAAAACAGGGCTATTTAAAGAAAACCGAGCAGGGCTATTATATTCAAGACTTAACCGTTCTCAGTAAAATAGCAGGCGGAAAACAGTAAATGCTCAGCCGCCCTTCCTCACGCTAATACTCATAGTCCTCCCAGATTTCTATTTTATTTCCGTCGGGATCGAAAAAAGAAAGGGAACGGCCAAAATAATCAAATACTTCTCCCGTTTTTACACCATTCCTCTCCAGCTTTTCTCTGAGGGCATCAAAATGATCCGTGCAGAATCCATATGCAGGCTGCGGCCCTGCTGCATACTGCATTTGGGAATTCAAATTCTCTTCGCCTGGAATCAGCATGATTTTAATGCCGTTGTCCGTTCTGATGTCAAAATACAGGGAATCCCTGTGTTTCACATGAAAACCAAAATTTTTCTCATACCAGGCGGCTGCTTCTTCCAGATCCGCGACAGGTATATAACTGTAACTGCTGCTCAGCATTGGCGCTCCTCCAGACTGCCTTTATTTCCGGGCATAATTTATATACTCAGCTCCCGCATCATATTCCGCCAGCTCTCTGGCAGAAATATCACCAATTCCGTCATACCTGTAATAGCGCCCGTGATCTGCCTGAAACTCAATCACACAGTAATCTTCGTCATCCACTCCCTTGGGATAGTACTTCTCATCGCCCTCGTTCCATAGCATGGCTTTATATTGGTGATCAAAGTGTACGGTCACCGTTCCGGTAAAGCACACCCCCTCAAAAGTCTGACAATTGTCGAAATAAAGACAAGCCTTATGATTTCGTAACATTGCCTGGGTATGCAGGGATGAAGTATTTGTTGAAATCAAGTGTCCCCCCAGTCCCTTGTGCCAGGTGCTGAACACCCTTCTGATGCCCGGATTCCCATCCCCGTCCAAAAAGCCGATGCTGGCAAACCCCGATTCCTTTACCAACCTGTCAATTTCCTTCAGTGTCATGTCTTTCTTTCCTCCTCTTCCAGATTTTTCAGGATTTTCTCCAGTCCTGCATCCAGCTTCATAATCTCGTCGTCCGTAAAGCCCTGATAAAACAGACGGCTCATTTCGTCGGAAACCTGATTATATTTGTCTTCCAGACTGCGGGCACTGTCCGTTAGACGGATGCGGATTTGCCGGCGGTCTTTTGCGTCATAGCATCTTGTAATATGTCCCTGGCCTTCCATCCGGTCAAGCATACCGGTTAAGGTTGTCTTTGCCAGCCCCGTTCTTCTGGCAAGCTCCACGATGGGAAGGTTATCTTCCTGCCATAAGACATAAAGGATATGCCCCTGGGCACCGTTAAACTCATCAATACCTGCTTCCGTCAGTAATCTGCCAAAGATCCTTCCCTGAATCTGCTTGATCTGCGAAATTAAAAATCCGCCTCTTGTCTCAATCATCCGCCTGCTCCTCTATCAAATAGTACTATATAGTACGATTTATGTCAACACTTTTTGTATGCGGATTTCCCTAATCGCCGCTGCTGCCGGTATTTATATTTCTTTCAAACAGGAATACATTTTCATATCGATAACCTTACCGTTTTTCACGGCATTGCTTCTCAAGGTACCTTCATATTGAAATCCGGCCTTTTCAAGCACACGGCAGGATGCCTCATTATACGCAAACGGTTCTGCATAAATGCGGATAATATCACTGTTTTCAAATACATATCTGCAGATCTGCTTCACGGCTTCCGTCATAATTCCCCTTCCCCAATAATTTTCGGCAATATAATATCCCAGTTCGGCAGTCCGCCTGTGCACATTCCCCTGCCGAAAAACACCGATACTACCAACCACCCGGCCATCTGCCGTTACGGCAAAGGCAAATGTTTCGTTTTCGTCGGCAGACAACATCGCGGAAATATACTCCCTGCCGTCCTGTTCCGTATAGGGATACGGCAAGCCATCCCTGAGGTTATCCTGAACCTTTTTACTGGAAATAACCGCCGCCAGATCTGCTGCATCTTCCATCTTCCATTTCCTGATTTTACAGACCATCTCTCCTCGAACCTCCTCCTTAGCAGACTTCATCCGGCTCCACTCCCTTTTTAACAGCCGATATTCCCGTCTTGTTTTCATTTTCCCGTCATGCCATTCATAGTCAATATGCTCTGCTTCCCGGATCATCCCGCATTTCTGCATGACTCTTTCGGAACCTGCATTCTCAGCAAGACACCCCGTTGACACTTTGTACACGTTACCCTCGGAAAACGCATACTCCAAAACCCGGCCAAACGCTTCCGTTGTATATCCCTTCCCCCAGAACTTTGGATATATGAAATACCCTGCGCCCACCATTTTCCCCACAGGCGTATCGCCGGTTACCGTATACCCCACACTACCCACCTGCTTATGGGAATCCTTTAATTCCACATGCAGGAAATAAAATTTCCTGTCCGGTCTTTTCCTGTCTTCCAGAACCTTTTGAAAATCCTCACAGGCTTCTTCTCTGGTATGTAATTGTATATCCTGCAGATAATACATGGTTCCGGAATCCGACTTTAACCGATAATACTCCTCAAAATCATCTTCACGGTAATCCCTCAGAATAAGGCGTTCCGTTTCCAGACAAATCATAAAATACACCTTCCCTTCCCGCAGACAGCACCCAGGTAATTGTCTATATCCCTATTTTACCGAAATATCCTGAAATCAGCAACCCCGGGCTGCAAAAAAGCCCCCCTGTCGGCGGCTGTCTGTCTTACTTTTGTGTATAATACAGACAGGCCGGACAAGGGGGCATTTGCGAAATACTCGGCTTACCGATACCTGCGCCCTGCTGATCCGGGATTTAGCGGATGAATAGGGAAATCCGGATAGGGAAATCAGCGGCGAACAGGCTCCGGCGCAGAAACGCCGTCACTCTATCCGTACATTCTCCGCATATTGCCCCATCGTAATACCGGCCTGCTCCAGGCTTTCCGCCTTTCTCCCGTCCCGGTAGAAGTCCCGGATCTCAATATCCTCCACGGAAAATTCCTCGCTGTAGCCGGCGATCACCGAAGGCTCCTCCCCTCTTCCGGACTGCACCCGCACATTTTCCACCAGGATCTTCCGGATCCCCCTGCCGGGAGCCGGATTGTAATCCGGATTCCACTTGACCTGGAAATCCAGAACCTTTCCGTGCTCAAAGGGCTCAATCCGGATATTGCGGTAGGTCACGTTCCGCACCAGATTTTTATCCCCGGGATTGATTGCCATCACCCCCAGATAACCTGCCTGGAACTCATGATGCTCCAATACGTCAATGTCCTCAAAGAGAATCTCTTCCAATACATCTCCCTCATGCCTGTAGTCCCCGTGGGTGCCTATCATCATGGGATGGGCCACATCGGCCCAGAGCACCATATTCCGTACAATGATGTCCCTTGCGCCGCCGTAATTGTCCCAGCGGCTGCCGTAGATCGCCACGCAGTCGTCCGAGGTGCGCAGGAAGCACCCTTCCGCCAGCACCCTCCTGCAGCTCATCATATCCAGGCCGTCACTCCAGCCCTCACAGCTGAAGGATTTCAGATTGCGCAGGGTAACGTCCTCACAGTCTCCCAGGGAAACGGTATAGTGGGGCGGATTGATAAAGATCAGGCCCTCTATTGTAATATTCCGGGAGTGGTTTAAGCGTATGCCGTTGATGGCGCTGAAACGGGCAAAATCCGCCAGATACAGGATCCCTCTGCCGCTGATTTTCAGTCCTTCCCCCTGTTCCAGGGCCAGACCGCCGATCAGGACTGCGCCGCCCTCCAGATAAATATGAGTATGGGAGGGCAGATGCCAGATACATTCCCCGATATAGTAAAGCCCGGGCTTCACATAGAGCATCCGGCCCTCGGGCATCCGCTCCAGCTGCCGGTTTATATCGTCCCCCAGAAAGCACGGCTTTTCCAGGGAACCGGACACCACCAGCACATTCTCCCCCTGTTGATCCGGCAGCTCTTCCAATGCCCCGGCAAAGAGATGGAGATTATGAAAGCGGTCCTTATTGATCTCCACCGACAGATTTACCGGCCGCTCCAGCACGAACCGGACCCGCTTACTTTCCGCCTGTGCCTGAATCCCCAGAGAAAGGGGACGAATATCCACCCGGTACACGGTATAGAATTTCGGAAAGGTAACCTCCACCTCCACCCTTCCGCTAAAGTCAAAATAAGCCATGGAGGCCTGCCGCACATCGTGCATATCCACCTTTACCCGGTAGGCCTTCAGCTCCTGCCAGTCCTCCGTGCCCACGCTCCTGACCCGCAGGCAGTAATCCTCCTGCAATACTGCCCCTTTGGGGACAGGGTAAATCCGTAACTGCTTTTCTTCCTGCTTCATCCTGCTGCCTCTTTCCTTTCCCTTCTGCACCGAGCTTCCGCCTCTGCCAGAAAGATGAGGCTGCACGGATTTCCCGGCAGCCTCCTTCTCTGCATGTATCAGCTTCTATGAAAATGTTTCTGATTCCGTTGAACCTCGCGGCATTCGTCAAGGTCCCATGGATGCAAGCATCCAGGACTTTGACTCATTGCCCGCGGGAATCATGCCTCGGATCAATTTGCATTCTTCGCGTCAAGGAACGCCTGAATCTGGGAAATCAGCTCCGCCCGGATTTCCTCCAGCCCTACATCCGTCGCGTCCTTATGCCACTGCTCGATCTTCTGCGCCGCCTCGTCTGCATCGTACATGGAAATCGTCAGCTGCAGCTCGTTGGAAAGTGCGGATACATTGGCAATCTGGGTCTCCACCTTGCCGGTGTCGAATACAAACCCGGACAGCGGGCTTAAGCTGTAGGTGCCGGGATTATACATATAGTCAAAACGGGACTTGATCTCCGGATTCTCGCTGACAAACTGGCTCACCCTGATATAGGTCGGGTTCTGGGTGAAGGAATAGGTAGGCATGGAGTATGCCAGATTCTCGTCAATATCCAGTTTTTTATAACCGTCCTCGCCGATTGCCTCCCAGTCCTCTCCCTCGATACCAAGGTCAAAGAGATCATGGGCTTCACGGCTGCCAAACATCCAGTTCAGGAAGTACATAACGGCATCTGTCTTCTCGGACCACTCGGGAACCACCAGCCAGTTGTTTGTAGCCATGTCGCAGATGACTGCGCCGGGCTCCATATTGCGCTGGGCATCCTCGATCACATAGAAGCCGTACTCCTCGTCCGGGTTTGCTTCCAGGGCCGTCTTTACCTTACTCTCGTACTCGGTCAGAGTGGAATAAGCAATTGCTGCAGGCTTCTCTACGGTATCGGTACCGCCGCGGTTAGGGTTCAGGTATGGATTCCACTTGGTGCGTTCCTGAATGTACTTTGTGATAAAATCATCCTGGTATCCGGCAGGCATCTTGGCAAATTCCTCTGCGGAATCCCCGGGAACCACGGCGTTGAGGACGGTCTTGTTGTCGTCGCTTAAACCAACCCATACCCAGGTCTGGTCGCCGAAAATATTGACGTTATCCTGTGAAAATACATGATCGTGCTTTGCGGAATACCAGGGAGAATCCAGCCGGAAGAAATTCCAGAGGCTGACGCCGATCATATCCGCTTCATTCTCCTGTACCGTCTTTACAAAGTTAAGCAGGCTCTCCTCGTCCGTGATCGGATCACAGTTGTACTTCTTGCGCAGATCCTCCCGGTACATAAATCCCCTGCTGTCCTCATAGAAGGTTGCCAGGTTGATACCGTAAACGCCCTTCTGGTAGGAACCGTCCTCCTGCCGGATATAGGTAGTCATTGCGTCTACGAAATCCTCGGAAAATGCGCTCTTCAAGCCGGGAAACGCGTCATTGTTAAAATATGCGGACAGATCCGCAAAGTTACCGTCCTGGATATAGCCGCTCAGGCCGTGCCAGCCGCCGCAGAACATCAGGTCGAAATCCTCCTGTCCGATCATCGCCGTCTGCAGCTTATCCCTGTAATCGCCGCCGGCTACCCACACGAACTCCGGGTGGATCTTGCTCATAATCGGATCGTCTTTGGTCATTTCCTCATACTTTGCCAGAACCTTATCCAGATTGCGGAACTCATTCATGACACGGATATGGATCGTCGTGTCCTCCATCTGGGGCGCTTCCGCCTGCGCCCCGGAACCGCCTGCCGTTCCGGAATCAGAAGCTCCTCCGGCATTACCGCCGGCGGATTCCTGCCGGCCGGACTGGCCGCTTCCCTTACTGCTTCCGGAATCGCTGTCCCCACAGGCTGCCAGGGAAAGGGTCATTACTCCTGCCAACGCCAGGGCCATGGTCTTCTTGAAAATCTTACTCTTCATTTTCATACTCCTCCTTTTTGATTGCCTTTCCGTTCTTCGGACATGGCTTTATTTATTCTCTCGCGAAAATAAATCACTTTCTTCATGCCGCAGGGAAGCACCCGCTTCTCAGCCCTTGATAGCTCCTACGGTCAGACCGCTGGTAAAGTACTTCTGTACATAAGGGTACAGGAAAATAACCGGGCCGATGGCCACTACCGTAGTGGCCATACGCAGGGAATTGGTAGGAATCTCCCCGGCAGAAATACCGGTGCTCCTCGCCATCTCCCGCATGGCGTCCGCGTTCCGCAGCATCCGCATCAGCAGGTACTGCAGCGGGTAAAGCTTACTGTTATCCAGGTACAGCATGGCATTGAACCACTGGTTCCAGTAGCCCAGGGCATAAAACAGGCTTAAGGTGGCAATCCCGGGAACCGATACCGGCAGCACGATCTTCCAGAGAATCTGGAAATCATTGGCGCCGTCCATATAAGCCGATTCCGACAGCTCATGGGGAATACCGTTGAAAAAATTCCTCATCAGGAACATGTTCCAGGCCCCGAAGGCCACCGGGATAATTAACACCAGGATATTATCCTTTAAACCCAGATTTTTCGTAATTAAAAGGTAGGTAGGCACCAGTCCGCCTCCGAACAGCATGGTGAAATAGACAAAGAAGGTAATCGCATTGCGGAATTTCACCTTTTTCAGAGAAAGGGGATAAGCCATGGTAATCGTCAGGAACATACTGAAGATGGTACCTGCCACCGTTGTTAAAATCGTTACGCCATAGGCCCGGAAGATCTGGGCATCCCCCAGCACCACCTGATAGGCCTGCAGGGTAAAGTCCTTCGGAATAATCGGAAATCCATATGTAGCAAAATTTGCCTCTGTCTCAAAGCTGCTCCCCAGAATGATGGCAAAGGGGAACAGACAGTAGATACAGAATAACGTGGCAATGGCATACACAACGACCTCAAAGATAATTTCGCCTCTGGACTTTTTGATACTGCTCTTTTTCACTTTTATTTTTTCCATGATTTCCTCTCATTCTGCCGCATGGGCGGCATCTAAGACTCAATACATCCAATCGTGTTCGCCATCCGCGCCTGCCTAAAAAATCGCAGCGTCCGGCTCCACCTTTTTGGTGATAAAATTGGTCGTGAATACCAGAACCAGGCCCACAATAGACTGGAAGAAGCTGGTGGCGGTACTCATTCCCAGGTTATTCAGCTGCCGCAGCGCCCTGTATACAAAGGTGTCGATGACATCCGTGGAAGGATACAGGGAGGCATTGTCGCCCACCAATGCGTAAATCATACCGAAATCGCCGTTGAAGATCTTGCCGACGCTCATGATGGTCAGCATAATGGCCGTCGTCTTCAGCAGGGGCAGCGTAATCCTTGTAATCTGCTGCAGTCTCGTTGCCCCGTCCACTCTGGCCGCCTCATACATCTCCTGGTCAAAACCGGTGATGGCCGCCACATAGACAATGGTTCCGTAGCCTGCACCCTGCCAGATCTTCAGGAGTACCAGGATCAGCGGCCACCAGCCCGGCGTGGTATAGAAGGCCGGATCCGTTCCGCCGTTATTCACAATCGCCTTTGTCAGGACACCGCTGCCCCCGATGATGCCGCTCATAAACATAGCTACCACCGTCCAGGATACAAAGTGGGGGAAAATGGCAATGGTCTGTACCACCTTGTTGTAGACCTTATTCTTGATTTCCACAAACACCAGCGCCAGAAGGATGGACAGAATCGTTCCGCTGGCAATAAACAGCACGTTCAGGAAGATCGTATTTGTAAAAATCCTGGCCACACCCTTATAATGAAACAGAAACTCGAAATTCTTCAGGCCCACCCAGGGGCTCCCCCAGATGCCCTTCTTATAGCTGAAATCCTTAAAGGCAATCAGCACGCCGTACATGGGATAGTAACAGAAAATCAATACCCAGATGATAGTGGGAAGCGTCATCAGATACAGCAGCTTATGCTTCCACAGCTCCTGCAGGCCGCCCACAAAGCCAAGATGCTCTTTCGGCGGCTTTTCAGCCTTATTTCTTGTCTTTTTCACCAGATCCCCTCCTCTTTTTATTTGCTAAGAATATTTTAGAAAAGGAAACCGGGAAAACCTATATAAAAAAAGCTGGAAATAGTATAATTTTTGAAAGTGTCCTTCCCTGCCTTTATTTTATGGCAATAAAAAAGCACCTCCGGGGTGCTTTTTTAACTCTGCTGCAGGCTCATACCTGGATCACGCCCTTTTCCAGCATGGTTTCAAAAATATGGTCAAAAATTGCCGCCTGCATGTAACCGCAGATTCCCATCATAAACAACGCCGGAAAATATATCAGGAACCAGGTCAAAAACAGGGCCAGCACCTGCAGGACCAGAATCACCACGCTCCAGCCCGGACAGCGAAACAGCAGCACAAAGGCCATCCGGAAATGTCCCCCTACCGTATTCTCAAACTTGGCCATCCCGGCAAAGAGATACTGAAACAGCGTCAGGGTCAGCAGTGTCAAAACTGCAAATACCACCGTCTGGATCCGGAATCCCCTGCCCCCCAGCACACCGTAATAAAACAGGTTGAAGGCAAACACCGCCTCTGCCAGCAGCAGGGGAACTCCCGCCAGGACCCCCTGCTTCAGATTCCCGCGAAAGGCCTTGAAAAAGCTTCTGGCCAGGTATCCTTCCCGATCCTTTACCGCCTTCAAAAACACCTCATAAAGGGCTGCCGTAGCCGCACCCATGGTAATCAGCGGAATACTGCAGAGAAACCACAGCATTCCCACATACAGCATCATCACCAGCTTATTCACTCCCCTGGCAAAAGGAGAATTCAAACTGAACAAATTCATAGGATTACCTGCCTTTCCCGCCAACCTCCATGATTCCGATCTGTGGAATCTCTTCATATTATCTAATCCGGCGCCTGTCCTGTTTTCTCTTCGGCATAGGCCGATAACTGCTCCTGGACAATGGCCAGATATTGCTCAAAGCCTGCCGCGTACAGCCGCTCGTTGGCCGCCTCCAGCTCTTCCGGACTGCTTTCCCCATACCCGCAGATCAGGGGCTGGAAATATTGCAGCCAGACCTGCTCCACCGCCTTCTGCTCCTTCTCCGGCACCGAAAAGGTAAAGCCGTCTATGGGATTATCCTCGGCCCTTTCGGCAATCCTGTCATATCCGTCCATAATGGCATCGTATACCTCCGCCCACTTTTCATTTACCGGAAGCGCCTCATAGTTCAAAACATCATCCGCCACCGCCGTCCAGGCAAACCGGTTGCCGGCACTGATATTGTCAAAATTAATCTTTCCGTCTACCAGCTCGTAATTATTTCCCTCCGTACCATAGGCCGCCAGAGTATAATAGCGGATGTCCGTGTGAACTTTTTCCAGCAGCTTCAGCGCCAGCTCCGGCTCCGTTGTCTTTGCCGAAATCGAGATCACGGAGCTGCCTGCCAAAGATCCAATATAATACTTCTCATTTCCGAAATGATAAGGATAAAATCCAAATTCCCACTGGGGATGATCTTCCTGGAGTTTAGGAATCCAATACGAATTCACCGACCAGATGGGATTATTGGTCTCACAGGGCTTCCGATCCGCCAGAATCAGCCTTTTCCCCAGCTCGCCTTCGTTGTCGGAGCGGGAAAGCATATCCGGATCCAGAATCCCGTCCCGCCTCCACTTTCGGATATAGTTCAGCACCTCCTGGAATTCCGGCGTTTCCATGCGGTTTAACACCCTGTAAGGGTCAGAGGAATCCACCACCAGAAAAGGGGTTTCCAGGAAGCTGTTCACCTCCAGATATTTCCCCTTCGTCAGCATCATCCACAGGCTGCTCCATACCCTGTTATCCGTAACCATGGGCGAGTCCTGATACCGCTCATCCTGCCTGGCCCGGTACAGATAAGCCTCCAGGGTCTCCAGATCCCGGATTTCTTCCAGTCCCCACTCTCTGCGCAGATCCTCCCTGTACAAAAAGCCCTCGCCGATATTCTGGATTTCTCCCCGCCCCAGCTGGGGCAGCCCGTAAAGCCCTCCGTTGATCTTACACTTTTCCAACGCATTGGCATCAAATATGGCATAGTGCTCCGTCAGGGCAGGAACGGCGTCCAGATATTCGTTCATATCCAGAAATACATTCTTATATACCAGGGTTCTGTAATCCGAAAAGACGCCTCCGGGAATAAAATCATACTCTCCTGAAGCGGTTACGATATTTAACTGTCTCCTCTCATTTCCCCAGGGAATAAACTCAAAACGCAAAGTACAGTTCAACTCCGGAATCGTCAGGGCATCCAGCTGCCTGTAGATCTCGTCCATCCCGCCCTCAGGCATATTTCCCAGAGTGATCGCCCGAAAATTGACAATGGGCTGACTGTTCTCCTCTCTCTCCGGCCTTCCGTCCCTGCTGCAGCCCCCCAAAAGAACTGCCGCCGTCAGACACAGAAGTACCCACATGTGCTCAAACCTGTTCTTCTTCACGCTTCACCGCCTCTTCTTTCCGGACAGGAATATTAATAATCACACAGGTTCCTATCCCCGGGGAGCTTTCAATCTGTACCGGAATCCTTTCCCCGAAAAACAGCTCCAGCCTGTGCTCGATATTAGACAAGCCATAATGACTGCCCTGACGGCTTTTCTGTTTATCCTCCTCCGTCATTCCTTCCCCGTCGTCCGTGACGCTTAAGGTAACCCTGCCGTCCTCCATCCAGCCGTTGAGGATCACCCTGCCCCGTCCGTCCGCCTTTTCGTTGATACCGTGAATGACTGCATTTTCCAGGAAAGGCTGCAGCGTAATCTTGGGGATCAGGCAGTCCAGAATATCCTCATCCGTCTCCACCTCATAGCAGATCCGTCCCCGGTACCTCCGTTTCTGGATTTCCATATAAGCCTCACACATCTCGATCTCATCCCGGACAGTAACAATATCTCTTCCCTTGCTCAGTGTCAACCTGTAAAACCGCGACATAGCCTGCACCACGCTGCGGATATTTTCCGTTTCCTTCTTCTGCGACATCCAGCCGATCATATCCAGCGTATTGTACAGGAAATGCGGATTGATCTGGGACTGCAGCGCCTTCAGCTCCGCCTCCACCTTCTTCTGTCCCAGGGTATACTGTTCCTGCAGCAGCTCTTCCACCCGCTCCACCATCACATTGTAATTCCCCACCAGCTGCCCGATCTCGTCTCTGGAAGAACCATTCTTCATTTTACGGATATTGCCTCCCTGTATCTGGATCATCTGCTCCTTTAAAAGCTTCAGGCGGCCTGTTATGGATTTGGTCACGCTTCCCGTCACCACCAGCGCCAGAAGGCATACTCCCAGAAAGAGCAGGCCCATATTGCCGTTCAGCATATTCGCGCCTCTCCGAAGCGCCTGCCTGGGAATCACGGATACCAGATACAGGTTGGAACCGTTAAGCAGGCAGCTCCGGACATAGCAGGAGGCTCCGCCCAGGTTAATATTCCGAAACACCTGATCGTCCACCTGCCGCTTGGAAACCGGCAGTCTGGGCAGCTCCTCCTCGGGCAGATTGGAAGCCAGAAGGACTCCGTCCGCCGTCTCCAGGTACATCGCCTGCCCCTCATAGGAATTCTCCAGCATGCTCTCCAGATTCCGCTGTTCCATGCGAATGGTCAGAATTCCCACGGTCTCGCTGTAGTCCTCCGGATTCCAAAGCTCCCTGACAATAGCTGCATACGCCCC
>CAJTKW010000053.1:0-11790 GCA_910577035.1 uncultured Acetatifactor sp. | reverse complement strand
ACAATAGCCACGCCGTCGCTTTCCCTGTCCCCTCCGTCCATCAGCACCCACACGGGCCTGCCGTTGTTCTTCCGCAGGCTCTTATACCACCGGGAGCCATAAGCCTCCGTCAGAGGGCGGTAGCGGCTGCTCTGAGTGTTGACCACCGGATAACTGTCCCTGATATAGATCACAATATTGCTGGATCCCATGGTCATCTCCAGGCCATAGGCATAAGAATTGATATTTTCAAATATAATCATCTGCTCCGCCACATCCATCTCCCTGTCGTTAAACCGCAGCACCGGGCTGGTAGCGTCGTTGACAGCAAACAGCGTGGAAACATTGTGCAGCCGGGAAAGCTGGTTTCCCACTGTCTGATATACCTGGGTGTAATTCTGATTCAACGCGTCGATCAGCCGCTCTTCCTCCTGCATCCTCAATACGGCAAAGGAAACCGCCATCACAATGCCCAACGGTAAAATACCTCCCAGCATACTCATCAGGAGGATCTTACTCCTCAGGGATACATCCCGGTACCACTCCCTGACTCTTCCCATCTTATACCTCCGCTATCTGCACTTTTCGCGGTATTCCAGCGGCGTCATCCCGGTCCCGTCCCGAAATACCTTTGAGAAATAACTGGCATTGGTGTAGCCGCACCTTTCCGCGATTTCCGTGATCTTCATATAATCCCGCTCCAAAAGGCACTTTGCCTTTTCCAGTCTGTAATTGCTCAGATACTGCTTCAGGGTCACCTTCATCTCCTGCTTAAACAGGACATTCATATAGGCCGGGGAAAAATGGAATGCCTCCGCAATCTGGGAAGTACTTAAGGTTACCTCCCCATAATGGGCCGCTATATAGTCCAGTACGCCGCGTATCACCCTGCCATACCCGGAAATCGCCTCCTCCCGTTCCCGGACGCTGCCCAGGATTCTCTCCGTAAACTCCCGGATTTCCTCCAGGCTGTCCATATTAAGCACCATCTGCTGCAGCTGCTCCTCCGTCCCTGCCTCCGGCACCGCGTCATAGCCGGATGGATACTGCCGAAACACTGCGGTCAGAAGAGAAATCATCAGAGTATATACCTGCTCCTTCTGATAATACTTTCGGGAAAACAGATCCTCAAACAAACTTCGGAACCATTCCGCCGTTGCCCGAGACCCCTCCGGCAGCACCCGCAGGAAAGACCCGTAAATCCCCGGCTCCATAAACCGCTTCTGAAGAATGGCGTCATCGATCTCAAAAAGCCTTCTGTCCGCCTGGTAGAATGCGCAGTTCATGGCCGCTCTGGCAGTCCGGCAGCTATTGTAAATATTCCGGGGGTCGGCCGCGGTTATTCCCACAGCCAGCCTGCAGTCCGGCCATCTTTCCAGAATCCTCTGACAGAAGGGCGCCAGACGATAGCGAAAACGCTCGGCATACGCAAGAATCGCTTCTATACAGAAATCCTCCTGCCAGACCCCGATCACCTTTCCCTCTATTCCGGATGCCATCTCCAGTACCTGCTCCAACTCCCTCCCGGTCCTTTTCCTGACCCGGGGGAACTGCACCACCAGACAGACATATTCCCCCGACATGGGAAAGTTTACTTCCGCTGCCAGCTTTTCCACGGCTCCGGGATCATTGTCCCTACGGGTCAACAGCTCATAAAGCCTCTGCTGCCGGAATTCCCGGCTGCTCTCATCCACTTCCTTTGTCTTTCTCTCTCGCGCAATCTCATCCACTGCCCGTCGCAGGGCCTTTCTGACCTGTTCCAAATCAATAGGCTTTTCAATAAAGTCGATCACGGAAAGGCGAATCGCACTTTTCAGATATTCCGTCTCCACATAGCCGCTGATGAAGATCAGCTTGCACTGCGGGGCCATCCTCAGCAGCTCTTCCGCAAAAGCAATCCCGTCTACTTTAGGCATACGAATATCCGATAACACAATATCGGGCCGGAACCATTTTACGATCTTCAGCGCCTCTTCCCCGTTCGCCGCCTGCATGATCTCGTCTATACCAAAAGACTCCCAGTCAAGCTCATCGATCAGTCCCTCCCGGGTATAGTCCTCATCATCCGCTATTAAAATCTTCATCGTTCCCCACACCCTTTTCCCTATTTTAAATTATCTCCGGCGTTGCTGTAAAGCTTCTCCTCAAAGCCGATAATCTCCGTTTGGATTATTTTATATGGGTACTCCGAAAAAATCTATATTAAAAAAGCTGGAAATCCAACGATTTTTGCACTAATTCCTCTTCTCCCGCTTATAGATCCTCTGTACTTCGTTTTTTCGAACTTCAGGACATTTTGTCCTAAAAGCCGGGTGGATTGCTGCCCGGAAATATGATATACTCAATAACGTTCCTGTGCCCTGTCTGTTACAAGTCATAGGAAACTCATACTCTTTAAAAGGAATGAACATGGAAATAATATTAGACAATCATTTATACAAGGCTATTTGGGATAAAATATCAGAAGACTTTCACTTTAATCCCTCTTATAAGATCTATCCCAGGCCATGGCTGTTATTGCCGATGAAGCAAAAGAAATACCATTTGAATGGTACTTTCACGTTCACGAAAGAACAGGAAAAAATCATTAATTCCATTTTTTGCAGAATAAACCCTGAAAATATGTATGCACTGGATTGGCAGCATGATTGTTTTATCTACAATCCATGTGAGGAAATACCCTTAGACTATTGGTTTCATGATGCGGAAAGAGGCTGTAACGTGTATTTTCCAAGTTATTATCCAAATGGAGATTTTCATTTTTTTGCATCATTTGACTGGTCAATCGGTCTATATGGGCATCCATGGAGAAATGAAATGATTGTAGCAGGGGAACGATTGATAGAAGAATTTGAAAAAGTGCAGGATCTGCTGGACATAACAAAATTATGAACAAATCAAAATCCGTTGAATCTGTTAAATGATTCCGGCAAACGTACGCCGCCGGGTGCACGTTTGCAGTGACAGCGGGGCTTACCTGCTGTCACTGTTTTCCACGAAGGTGCTGCCACGGCCTGAGTCTATTCTATGCTTCCATTCTCTTCAGATTTTTACCATCAATCTGATACACATTTCTGCACAAACCCTGTATGTCTTCCTGATGATGGGACGTCATAAGAATAGTAACTCCTTCCTGCGTGTTCAATCGTCCCAGCAGCTGCCGGAAATCCTTTACCGTTTGTTGATCGATTGCATTAAAGGGTTCATCCAGAATCAACAGGGAAGGCTTTTCCATAATTGCCTGCGCAATCGCAAGTCGCTGTTTCATTCCCAGGGAATACTTTCCCACTTTGACCTTAGAGGCCGGATCTAACCCCACCAGCCTCATGGTTTCCTCCAGTTCTTCTTTTGTCGCCTTTCTTAAAATCCCTGCGATAATAGAAAGATTTTTCAGACCGGTCTCATTGGGCAAAAAGCCTGCATTGTCCAGAATGACGCCTATATCCTTGGGGAACTTCCCCTTTTCCAGTTTTTCTCCCCCTACCGTAATGTCCCCTTCATCCGGTCTGACAAGCCCACATACCATTTTAAGCAGCACGCTTTTTCCCGACCCGTTTACGCCTACGATGGCACAGCATTCTCCACGCTCCACATTGAAATTAAGATCCGTAAACAGCACATTGCCTTTATATGCCTTTTTTACATGATTGACCTGTACCATACTATCCGATTTTTCCATAGTTTCTGTCCCTCCTGCTTTTGCCCCTCCAGTCCTTATATCTATCCCGGCTGTCCCGGGTGTGGCTGCCGTCTCTTTTACTTATCTGTAAATTTTTCCGCAAAGTCCCGAAATGCAAGAAAAAACACCCCACATATCATAATCACATTGACAGCCGCCTGAACCGGCAGTGCCGGACGGTCCCCGCCGGTTACAAAATTTAGCAGCAGTCTCCCTGCAAGAACTGCCAAAAATCCTGCCTCCGCATGCCCGAAAGCACAGTGAATCACATACGCGGCAAGACAGAAGCTTAAGGCTTCCAGACCCTCTTCCGCTAAAATTCCCAGCAGGCCGCTCTGCCACAGCAGACTCCCCACATTCACTCCGGGCATTGTCATGCCGTGATAAATAGCCATAATCAATGTCCCCGCCCCGTAATAGCATACGGCTCTCCCCACACATCCTGCGTAGGTGCGCAAAAATACCCTTCCATAGCTTTTATGCCGTAAAAAAAGATAAATAGAAAATCCACTCTCCAGGCGCAGTAAATGCAGATAAACAGAAATCCATGCAGTGATACGCAGGACTATCCAATAAATGCAGTCAGGCCCAAATCCGTGGAACGTGACATTCCACGTGCGGACCATCAGCCCTTCCCCCTTCTCCCTCACAAAGAACCGGGAGTACCACGCAAGCAAACAGAAGAGCAGCACCATGCTAACCAGTTTTACGCGTTTCCTCAAAGCAAAAATCCTTTCTCCCGTTCAATTCATCTGCCAGATAAAATAAAAGCAGTAACAAAAATGCCCAGTACATCCCATAGAACCGATAATTCAGTCTTTCCTGCCCCAGCAGCTTATAAGCGATATGTCCCCAGGGTGTCCATACTACAATCGGTTTCAGCACCAGCCTTACCACCAAAAGGTTGAGCAGCGCCACCGATACGGTCAGCATCACACCCAATATTGCGTTTCCTGCCACATCCAGCAGTAACTCATATAACAGGATCATTACGAAGACATAGCAGGAGAGATTTAAGAATTGCAGGAGAATGATTCCCGCCGGATGTCCGGAAGACACAAAGAGACCCTGTGGAGCAATAGGCAGAGAATGCCCTGCGATGAATAGGATTCCTATATGTGCCAGCAATGCCGCCATGGAAAAAAAGGCTTTCGCCAGAAATCGAACAAAAAAGAACTCATTTCTGGATCGGTACCGAAGCAAAAGAGGGTATCTGCAGGCTTCTTTATTCTTTCCGCTGGTTCACGCAAGACACAAAAAAGGGAACAGTATTAAAAAAAAGTTTTCATTCGTAAGAGAATACACCACATATTCGCATATGGATGCTTTCGGGTAGCCAAACAAAAAAGAATCCAGGTGAACGTACGCCACCAAAACGGAAAGAAGCGCCTGCAGCACCCATTTCCTCCAAAAGCCGAACTCTCCACATTCTGTCTTAAGCTTTGCCGGCATGATAATCCCCTCCCAAGTATAAAGCCAGTCCCACCGCCGTCAAGCCAGCCTCATAAACCGGAACCGTCCAGAATCCCAGCGGATATGTCCTTTTGTAATAATAGGACTGTAACGGCATCAGATTCATTGCCTCAAAACTGCAGCCAATGAAGGTGTTATGGAAAAGTGTGGAAAGAATGGCCGATGAAAAAACAGCGTAGCAGAACGGCAGAAGCAACGCCAAGTATCTGTTTTTAATCACCGCGCTTAAGCCCAGCCCAAAGACGGCAAATACAGCCCCCAAGAAAGCGGCATGGAAAGCGTACATCACACAATACAGGACAACATGTTCTTCATAAAAGGAAGGCGCAAACAGAAAATTGTGCGCGTAATATTTTCTGGCATGGTCCCAGTCTGTGTCCCCCAGCAGCCTGCAGACAGGGATCCAGGCTAGGGAAGGCAGCAAAATGGCACCAAAAGCCGATGCACTGACCGCCAGCAGCTTCGCCCCCAGGTAGGACCTCCGGGAACTCTTGAGCAGAATCAGCTGCTTGTATCCGCTGTCCCGATCCCTCCGGTAGGAAAGAACATACGGAATCATGACCACAATCGGATAGAACACAGGCAGCAGGGTTTTCATCCCCAAGAAAAAGCAATGAAAATAATAAATCCACCACTCTCTCGGAAGCTTAATAGTAGCATACGGAAGCGGCAGATAATCGCTGCTGCCAATGGCAAGCAGTACCAGCGTAATTGCAGAGGTTACCCAATAAGGTATGGAGCAAAAAGCCCGCTTCAATTCCGTTTTTATCATGCTCATTCCCCTTTCATCAAAATCCGGGCCGCACCGTCTTGAACAAAAACCGGTCTGTTTGTTCCGCCGCCGAGTGTTGTTTTGTGGAGCGGCTCCGATCCTCAAGGCTTCCGCAATACCTTGTCGGCTCTTTGGATTGGTGCCTCAGGCATTTTCTCCCTTACAATAATATCATAACATAATAAATAGAATTGTACAATTGCCGTCTTTCCCTGCCCGGCTGTTTCCGCTGTTCGTTCCTTTACCACTGATTCCACGGGTAACAACAATACTATAAAAAGGCGCATGGTTCATGCGCCTTTTTACTACTTCGATTATTATAATAGCTCTGTATTATTTGGAAACTGTCTTCCGCTCCGCCTGTTCCGTCATTTCTCTTTTTCGATCCGTAAAGTACAGAAACAGATAGGCAAGGCCTGCAATCATGGCCAGGGCTGCATACAGTTCTACCCCCTTGGTGTCTCCGGTCTCAGGCTCACTGTCCTTTCCCTGGGTTGTCACGGGAGTATTATTGCCGGAGTTGACATTTCCGCTGTCGCCGGGCGCACCCGTATTTCCTCCGTTCCCGCTATCCCCGGTATTTCCCGTGTTACCGCTGTTTCCTCCGTCGCCGGGCGCACCTGTATTTCCTCCGGTTCCGCTATCCCCGGTATTTCCCGTGTCGCCGCTGTTTCCCCCGTCGCCGGGCGCACCCGTATTTCCTCCGGTTCCGCTATCCCCGGTATTTCCCGTATCGCCGCTGTTTCCTCCGTCGCCGGGCGTACCCGTATTTCCTCCGTTCCCGTCGTCGCCGCTTCCGCCGTTTCCATCATCACCATCACCGCTTCCACTGTCTTTCCCCTCACGGTATACAATGGTGTATGTCGAAAAACGGTCTGTGGCTATGGTAATGGTGTCATCATTGCCGTCCAGGTCTTCCAGAAGCTCCACCTGCCCGTTATGTACACGGATAACTGCAAAAGTTCTTGCCTTCCCGCCGTCAGTACTCTTCAAACCCTCCGGCACGGCAATGGTTATGGTTATCTTTTGGGTTATCTGGGATATGGCGCTGCGGTTCTCACCGACCACTTTAAACAGACCTATATCCAGATGCTGCCCAACGGTAAATTTACTTTCCGTGCCGGATCCGTCTGCCGCGGTCAAATCGTCCAACGCCGCCTCTATCAGTGCCTTGTCCTCATTGCTGACGCTGCCTGTTGCATCCTTTACATCAAGGATAATCTTAATATCCGCCCCACTCTGTACCTGCTGCTTTTCTTCCGGTGTCAGGATGATGTCAGCAAGCTCTGCTGCCGGGGCGGAAAGCTGTGTATCAGGAGCCTTGCCGTCTGTCTGCACATCTTTATCTATATTTCCCTGTTCTCCGTCCGGCTGACCGCCTCCGGTTGGCGGAATGGCCTCGATCCGCAGCTCAATGCCGCATCTCTGGCAGCAATAGGTTCTGGTTCCTTCTTCCGTATCTGAAGGCTGTTTTGTCACTGTCCCGCCGTCCTCGGTATGCCCCAGGGCCGCTATGTTTCCCCATGCTCCAAGGTCTGCAATCAAGCTGGTTCCCCCTGCATCCTCATAGCTTTTACCGCAATCCTCACAATGATAATAGCTTTCCTTGCCTGAAGCAGTACAGTCAGGCTCCTGCCTGGGCACGGACTGCAGGCTGCAGACATGGATCATGGGAATGGTTTTGTTGATACTAACCTCCCAAATGTTGCCACTGCACTTGACCGAGATATATCCGCTCACTTTTCCGGCCGCATCCAAGGTCGCCGGTGTGTTATTAAAATTTTTTACTTCTGTTATCACTCTGGTGATGCCCGCATTGGCCAAGGCCGTATCTACCATATTCTGGATGTCATCCTGGCTGGTATCGTTGGATACCGTCATCCCTGCCAGCGCTTCCGCTATCTTATCCTTTGCCTTCTCTCCCCTGCGATTATACACCACCAGCTCTATACCGCCTGTCTCTGCGCTTCCCGCCGCATTGGACACCACGCATTTGTACAGATGCCCGTCCTGCTCCGTCTCAGGCCGGCTGACCGTTATTGAGGCACTTGTCTCACCGGGTATGTCCACAAATCCGCTGCCGTCATTTCTGTTGATCTGCCACTGATAGCTTAAATCCGTTCCTGTTGCCGTCACGGAAACAGACTTGTTTGTCGTTGAATTGCATCCGATGATTTCAGGATAATCGGTGATTACGGGAGCTTCCACCTTCTCCGTCCATGAGGCATAAATCGTTGTCACTCCTGTAATGGGGCTGTTAAAATCAAAGGCATCACTGCCTCCCTCTGCCGTCACCCATCCTGCAAAATCATAACCTTCCTTTTCAGGGGGCACAGCAGGCGCAGTCGCCGTATTTCCAACAGGATTGTCAGAATTTAAAAATTCTTTTTTTGATACATATTCCGTTTCATATACTTCTGCCCCATTCATAAAATGGACAGTATAAAAAGTATAATTGCAGGTCATGTCGGAATCAGCCGTAATACCCGCCAACTGGTATCCATATATTTTCCCGTCTATCATACATGCATAAGTTCCCGGAGAGCACCCCTGCGCCTCGCATATGATCACATTGCCGCTCATCGCAACATTTGTCCATTCCTCATCTGTCAATAGATTTTTCAACGTGACAGTTCCTAAGACAGCCGGGTCATTTCCATCATATCCCTCTATGGTTATCTTGATCGTTACCGCTGCCGTACCCGCCGCCTTCACCACTGCGGGACCTTCTCCATTACCCCCCCCAATCAGCAACACTGCAAGCAATACCACCATCACATGATGCAGTAACCTTCCTTTCTTTCTTTTCATCATGCCCTTCCCCTTTCCTTAGAATTATATCCTATGACATTATTGCAAATGCCAGACAGGATACCACCATATCCGGCACAAGGTTTCCGTTGCTCGTATAGCAGAACATGTCCCCGTCCGTCGGCTCCGCCTCATATAAAAAGTACTGCATCCTGGTCTATAACTGAATATTATTGTACCACTTTTTCTTTTCACACCAACGTGCTAATTTTGTCAGAAAGTGCGCTAATTTTGATTTTTCGTATCTTTGAGGCCAAAAATAAAAATGCAGGAATCATCTCTCGGATAATCCCTGCAGCCTTCCTGTCTATTCAATCTTTTCTACTACATTCCCTGATTACGTGCAGCGCTTCTTCATTGATGGGCGGCGTCCCACCCGGTCTTGCCAGGAAATAGCCTTGGAGCAGATCCACACCCGTCTCCGGCGTTTTTTGAGCTCTTCCTCCGTTTCCAGGCTTTCGGCTATCCTTTCAAGATAAGCATAGCAGCATCATTTTGCTCTTGCCGTTTACAATTCTCTCACGCCGGCAAAAAACAATCCCTCTATCCTCTGGGCATCCATACCCGCATCTGGTTCAGGCCCCGGTTTCCCCATGCGTAATAAGGTATTGTTAAGCCAGTCTTCTATTGCATCTCTTGAAGTTCCGCCGGCAAATCTTTCACCGGCAAACCACTGTGTTGATTCAGGGCAAAGAGAGTGAAGATCATCCGCGCTGGAGCCGATTCCGCTGCTATGAGAAGTGCAAAACGGAATAATCGTCTTCCCTGAAAAATCATAGCTTTCCAAAAATGTGCTGATAATACGGGGAGCCTGCCCGTGCCAGATTGGAAAACCCAGAAGTATGGTCCCATATTCCTCCATGTTTTCCACACCTCCCGAAATCTCCGGACGCACAGAAGGGTCGTCCTGTTCCTGGTCTGCCCGGCCATTGGTATAATATGCCAGATCCGCCTCTGTATATGGATTTTCAGGCACGATCTCATAGAGATCCGCCTCCAGAATCTCAGCCGCATATTCTGCTAACAGCCTTGTAGTCCCTGTGCACGAAAAATAAACCACCAGTGCTTTTGTACCCACCTCTGCTCCATCCCGGGATGTTTCCGGCTGTTCTTCTGTTTTTTGCGCAGCAGGCTGTAGCTGCTCCTGCTTCCCGGATTCGGCAGACTGACCACAGGCTGTCAAAGCCAAAATCATCGCAAAACTAAGTACTAAACTGACTGTTTTTCTCATTCACCTTTCCGCCTTTCTTCCAGAACCTTCAACAAATACCAAGAACCATCTCAATACCAGTCATGCTTCTCACCATGGTCGAGGGCACCTATGCGCTCCATTTCCTCCTCCGTCAATTCAAAATCGAACAGCTCCGTATTTTCCTGAATATGATCGGGATTGCTGGAGCCCGGAATGACGACCACGCCTTTTTGCAGGTTCCATCGGAGAATCACCTGTGCAGACGATTTCCCATGGGCTGCCGCAATTTCCGAAATCACCTCATTTCCAAGCAGCTCCGCCGTATACCCCCTGCCCCCCAGGGGATACCAGCCCTGCACCACAACCCCAAGGCTGTGAATGTACGGAATCACATCGTTTTCCTGGTAATAAGGGTGTATTTCATTCTGCACCAGCGCCGGAGTAATATTTACCTGCGGCAGGAATTCCTCCAGCTCTTCCACATACCAGTTCGATAAGCCCAGCGAACGGACCTTACCATCCGCAGCCGCTTCCTCCATGGCAAGATAAGCCTCCACGTCCCCTGCCCCGGGATGGTGGAGCAGCATCATGTCTATATAATCAATATCCAGTTTTTCAAGCGCCTCCTCAATCGCGGCTTCCGGGTCAGAAAACTGGCTCGGGTAAATCTTTGTGATGACAAAGATTTCCTCCCTGGGTATGCCGGAATTCCTGACCGCCTCCCCCACGCTTTCTTCAGAGAGAGATTGTCAAGTGTGTTTGTAAACTTTTCTTCTATATTCTAAAATCACTGCTTTTACTAATATCCAGTCTCAAAAATATGATGCTTCCTTTTTCTTCAACTTCCGTAACTTAAGAGTTACAGATAAATATTCCAATATCCCTTTCTATCAGATCCCACTCTTTCTATAATGCCTTTTTCTCTTAGTTTTTTAAGCTTAACAGATACGGTTTTTCTACTTATATCAAGCATATCAGCAAGTTCCGCAGTTTTATATTTTGCGTTATCTTTTAATAATTCAATAATTCTTTTTTCTGTAACATCTGTAACCTTTTCTGTAACATCTGTAACCTTTTCTGTAACTTTTGTAACCTCGCTGCTTTTTCCATCGTTTGCCAGCGCTGCCCCTGCAGACCGCATAGGCACAATTAACCGAAAAACATCATTTTCCTCAAAATCCGGTTCTGCATTGGAATAGATTTTCGTGTATTTATACAAATTTCGAACACCAGAACCAAGTGAATCCGCATATCCAATGTTTACAAAAAATTTCGCTATTATGGGATTTTTCGGATAAGGAGTGAAATTCTCAAGGCTGATTCTCCCCTTCCACTGCGTCTTGCTCCAGTTCTCCGTCCATATTCTGTCTTTTTCAATAATCAGTTTCGCCGGAAATGCACTCTTAAATTCCCTATGCACAAGCAAATTGCTGACAATCTCTCTGGCTATCGCAGTCCTTACGCTTACATTGACACCGTCAATCAGGAAAAACTTATCATCCGTGTGTTTCTTAATAAAGTCAATTAACAGGTTATAGCTCTCCAGCAGATTGCTTTCCACAATCAGGCGGTCATCATAACGGTCTAAATTCTCTACACGGTAAATAGCATCTGTCTTGTATCCCGGCACACAGGACTGAATGGTTTCCGGCTTTCCAAATAAGAGAATACACGCCATGTTAAAGCCTTCTTTTCCGCTTTCCATGTCTTTTTCATAAAGCCCGGCACTTCGTAACAGCTCCATGTCCGTCATATTGCCCCAAGGATGATCTTTAAATTTATTGACTGCCATCTGCCGGGCTTTCCTGACTAAATCCATACACAAATCTTCTTCTGTGGCATATGGAAATATCTTACGCTCAATATATGCTGCCGATTTTCTAT
>CAJTKW010000052.1 GCA_910577035.1 uncultured Acetatifactor sp. | reverse complement strand
TCGTCCAAGGCTTTTGTTGCAAATTTTTCGGGACATTTTCAAAAATGCTTGACAGTACCAACTTGCACTGCAAGTCACATAAACAAGCCAAAGCGTAACCGTTCCGTGCCCTGTCTGAACCGTTACGTCGAGACTGATTCCTCCGCATATCCCCGGACTGCGTCACTGCCGCCCGATTCCCGCCAATACCTGGTTCACCGGCCTGAAATACCGGTTCATATAAGCCCCGATCATAATGATATACATGCAGAAATACATCCACAGCAATATAATGATAATGATGGCAAGGCTTCCGTAAATACCGTAGGAATTACTGTAATCCACATAAATGGAAAATCCCCAGGAAAAAACGCTCCATACCACGGCGGCGAAAGTCGCCCCGGGAATCTGCTCCTTAAATTTCAGCTTATCGTCCGGCACATAGGCGTAAATTGCCGCAAAGAGCATGGTCAGCACTGCCCAGACCAGCATAAAGCGGAAGTGCATGATAAATGCCGCCAGCCTTTGCAGCTGTGGTATCCTGTGCAGGGCCAGATTCACCAGCTGATTGCCGAACACATTGAGAAACAGGGAAAGGATCACCACCACCAGCATCACCACCGTGTACAGGCAGGCGATACCCCGTACCACGAAATAATTCCGCTTTTCCTCCACGCCGTTGACCGCATTCAGGCCGTGCATCAGGGCCATCACTCCCTTTGCCGCCGACCAGAGCGTGGCGATCACTGCAATGGAAAGGCTCCCCGCCGACTTGTCAAATACTTCGTGAATCAGGCTTTCCACCAACGGTTCCACCTTATCGGGAATAATATCCGCCACCAGCTTAACCAGGTTTTCTTCTGTAAGCGGCGTATACGGAATCATCATGCAGAGAACCATCAGCATAGGTACGATAGACAGAAAAAAGAAAAATGCAATGCTTGCCGCATGGGCACCGATATTCTGTTTTTTCATCTGGACGGAGAAATCCTGTCCGATCCGAAACAGCTTATGAATCACCTGTCGTCTCCTGTTCATAGATACATTTAGTCACGCAGTCCTCATAAAAGTACGCCAAAATATCCCCGGCAGCCCAGCCGCACTTTGCCATCTCCTTGGCTCCGTTCTGGCTCATCCCCACTCCGTGGCCAAAGCCCCCGCCGGATAAACTATATCCTATCACATTTCCGTTCTTTTTACCAGTGGAGATCACAAAAAATCCGCTGGGCAGCAAAGCCATGGCTCCGGTCTTCCTGCCGTCCTGCCGCACCACCGACGCTTTCCCGTCATTCAGGACATATCGTATATTATGCTCGGAAATCACCTTGTAGGTTCCTTTTTCCGCTTCAATCACCAGTTCGTCCGCCACGCCGCCGGCGCCTCTTTTCGCCACGTAGATCTCCCGAATATCCCCCAGGCCACGGATCTCCTCACTCACATACTCCCCGTCCTTCAAGGTCAGAACCAAAGCACTATTAGCGTCATACCGTTTCCTCAGGGTCTCCAGCATACGATCCCCGTCCAGCTGCTTCACCTCATAAGTCCAGCGGTACCAGCTCTCGTCCGCCTCGAAATCATCCGCATTCTTTGACAGGATAAATTCCGCAAAGGCACTTTCCTCCCGAAGGGCCTCCCCCGGGTCTCCCGGCCCCTCGCCGCCTTCCCCGCCGGATTCTCCCAAAGCTTCGGAGCCCCCGGATGATGAAGTCTCCGCCAGCGCTGCCGCCATGGCAGCCTTGCTCAGGGGCTTCGCCCGCAGATAGGTAATCAGGGGAGCCGCTGCCGTCTTCCACACATTGGCGTCGCTTCCCATCCCGCAGGAGGTGGAATAATAATAGGTCCCCGCCAGGGCTCCCTCCGCCGTACAGAGCAGCTGCCCGTAAGTCTCCTTCACCGCCGTGGTGGTGCTCTCCTGCTCCAGAATATTATTATAAACCTGGTAGGAGGTGCTGTCGTCCACATGGGCTCCATACTGCGGGTAACCCGCATGCTCCATATGGCCGTAAGCATAGGTCCTGGCACAGATAGCCTGGGCCTTCAGCGCCTCTGCCGGATACCCCGCCGGCATCTCACTGGGCACTACGCTGTATAAATATTCCTCCAGCAGCACCTCGTTAATGACCGCAATCCCCTCCTCCGTCTGCAGCAGCTCCATCCTGCCGCGGTATGAGGGAATTCCCTGGCTGCGGTTCACATTTTTTAAGATTACCTTTCCTGTCAGTACATCAGGTACCACGGAAACCCTGCCGCTTTCAAAGTAAGGACTGTCCCCTGCAAACGTAATCTCCTCCCCTGCCTGATGGGGCTCCGTTTTCCTGTCGTCGTTGCTGCCATAGGTGATGGTGAAATCCGTATCCGCCGTGATCACCGGCCCCTCATGAAGCAATCCCGAATAATCCGCGGCCTTCACCAGGACCCGTATGTAATCCATGGCCTCCTCCTTTGCCAGGAGAATCCCGCAGATTTTTCCGTCTTCCAGGCACAGGTCCGTAAAATCATATCCGATGCGGATGTCCCCGGCGGTACACATCTCCAGGCTGTCATAAAGCCGATACCCTCTGCAGTCTGCCGCCAGAGGCAGCTTCCCATAACCCTCCACCTCCACGCCCGTTTCGTCTACGCTTAAGATTCTTCCGTTGATCTTATCCTTTTTCAGCCTGATTTCCGTGACAAGACCATCCGTCAAGGTCACATCGGCGATTTGCTCCCGTACCGGCTCCCCCGGGCGGTACCCCTGCCCTTCTTCCCCGGTATTGCCCCAGCCGAGTCTTTCTCTCGCGCCGTCCCGAAAGACCAGGATACCCTCCTCATTTTCCTCCAGGATCCATATATTATGTATTATTTCCACCACGGGAATATGCGGCTCTTCCGGCGGAACCTCCTCCTGCAGCGGTTCACCTCCGTGTAGCAGCATCCCGATCAGCTTTCCCGCCAGCAACAGTATCATCAGCAGAAAGCCCAGCAGGCAGAGAAATGCTTTCATCTGCATCCGCTGGGACCTGTTTAAGTGAAACCGGTTTTTTTTCACATTGATCCCCCATTCCTTTCCCGCATAATCCCCTCCCCTGCAGGAGCAGGCACAATTCCCACACCCAACGTCCCCTTTCAGCACCCAATGTCCGCTTCCAGCACCCAATGTCCGCTTTCAGCGGACATTGCAAAAGAGCAGCCTTACAGGGGCTGCTCTTTTCTTTTGTGTAGCAAACTTGTTTGCAATTACCCGAAGATGCCGCCCCTTGTTTTTTGACTCCTAGCAATGCTAGGTGGGTGACCGCAGCCACACTTTTGCCTTCCCTTCCGATCCTCGTAAAGAGTGAGGGCCTGACAGCCGCCTGGCGATATAGGAATCCCGTTTAAAGTAATGTAGGTTCAAAAATAAACAAGAGTTATCGAGCACTTCAGGTTATTTATATTATAGCTCATTCCCCCGGTGTTTACAATAGAAATATTTTCATGTTACACAACAGTTAAAAATCAGCACAGTGAAAAATCGCCCCGCCGGGCTTCCGGGATAGTTGCCACTTCCGTTGATTCGTGCTATAATTGCAGTGCCTGATATATCGGCTTTGCTAAAAACGGAGGCACAAATTCATGAAAACCTTAAAGAAAAGTATTTCCCTATTCCTTCTTCTGCTGCTCGTACTGAGTACTGCTGCATGCGGCGACAAGGCAGCGGCGGCAAGCGGCTCCTCTCAGGACCAGACAGACACTTCCGACGCGGCAGACGACCCTTCCCAAAACACACCGGGCACCTCTGGCACAGATGATGCTTCTTCCCCCAATACACCTAATATCCCCGGCATCGGTGACAATTCTTCTCTGTATACTCCGGACGGATCCGGTGTGGGCAATTATGGTCAGGATGGGGCAGTTGTTCCCGGCACAGGCAGCACCCCCTCTTCCGGCTCCTATACTCTGGAAGATCTTTTCAACGGAACTCTTGATGACCTCTCTATCGACACATTTTCTACCATGACGGAATTTTACAACAGCGATGTCAGGGTTATGGCGGAAGACCTGGTGAATCAATTCGTTCAAGAGCTGAACGAACTGATCGGATTCGAGGTATTCCGAACCTGTTCTATCAGTGTCGAAGAGCCGGATACAATCATATACACTTACCAGTATGGAGAAATTCTGGATAACGCCGCCATTGCTGCCAATCTGGAATCAAACCTGGAAATGCTTATCTTAAGTACACAAAATGATATAACCGTATACCGGTCCTGTGGGATTCCGGCAGCACTCATACGCCTGAACTACCTGGCTGCCGACGGCTCCCTTGTTTACTCTTTGGACGTTACGGAGGATCTTGATCCTTCCCAGCCCACCGGCAGCTCCGGCCTGCCTGAAAATCCCGGCGAAAGCCTGCAGGAGTGGATGGATTCTGCCGAGGCAGCGGAAACGGTGGAAGCCATCAATCATCTGCTTGCTTCCACCGGTATTACCGTTTCCTTCGCCATGGACGGAAACACCTTGATCTATCAGTATTACCTTCCCGCCGGCCGTTCCTTCTCCGACTTTACGGAAGAAGAACGGAGCACGGCTTTTGACGCCATGGTAGACGCCAATACGGACTCTGTCCACACAATGTTTACCCTGTTTGCAGAGGAACACGGCCTGCAGCTGGATGCCGTGCGCTTCGTCTTCTACTCCGCAGACGGTACTGAGCTTTACAGCAGGGATGTTACGCCTTAAAGCAGGCCCTGCTTAAACAGACCCTTCGTTTCCGCCGGGGGGAAGCGCCGCTGCCCGAAGGACGTCCATGCCCTATGGACGTCCTTTTCCTATGGACTTCCTTGCCCTATGGATTTCCATGTCCGGAGACTTCCGTCTCCCTTTTAAGCCATTCCGCTTCCTCCGGCGTCAGATACGGCGAAATTCTCCGGCAGACCTCCTGCTGGTAAGACGCCAGATAACAGCGCTGTACCTCATTTAAATGCTTCATTTCAATGGCATCCATGTCGATGGGTACCCAGGTCAGGGTCTTAAAGTGCATGAATTGTCCGTATTCATTCTTCGTATCATTCTCAGCCACCATCACGTTCTCAATACGGATTCCGTGGCTGCCCTCGATATAGATCCCCGGCTCATTGGTTACGTCCATCCCCGCCTCGATCACACTTTCCGGCTGCCCTTCCATATACCTCCAACGCAGGCTCTGGGGACCTTCATGTACATTCAGAATGTAACCCACGCCATGTCCCGTTCCGCATTTATAATCCAGAGCCATATTCCAGATAGGCTGTCTGGCCAGAATATCAAGGTTTCTCCCGGTACAGCCGTACAGGAACCGTGCATGGGTCAGCTGCAGCATAGCCGCCGCAACCATGGTATAATGCAGCTTTTGCTCCTCCGGCACCGGCCCCAGGGCAATTGTCCTGGTGACATCCGTGGTGCCCCCCAGATACTGCCCTCCGGAATCGATCAGATAAAGGCCCTCCGGCTTTAATACCGCATGATTCTCCGGCACAGGCTCATAGTGCATCATAGCCGCATTGGCACCGTACGCGGAAATAGAAGGAAAAGACAGGTCAATACACTCGGGAATCTCCCTGCGGAGAGCTTCCAGCTTATCCGCTGCCGTGATCTCCGTGATTTCCTCTTTGCCGATGGTTGTCTTCAGCCAGTAAATAAATTTCGTCAGCGCCACGCTGTCCTTTAAATAGACCTGCTCCATATTGGCAAGCTCCGTGGGATTTTTCACTGCCTTCAGCAGCTCTGTGGGATTGTTTTTCTCCACTACGGTCTGCCTGCCGTCCATCACCTTGTAAAGGGCATAGCTGCAATGCCTCTTATCCATCAGCACCTTCCGGCCTGAAGGCAGCCCCTTCAGATATTCCACCGCCGTACCGTACTCCTTCACCTCCGCCTGCTTCGCCGCAAGATAGGTCCTGACTGTTTCGTCCAGGGCCTCGTCCTGGATAAACAGCACCGTCTCCTTCTCTGTGAGCCAGGCATAGGACATGGCCACGGGATTGCACTCCACGTCGCAACCCCTGATATTAAAGAGCCACATAATGTCGTCCAGCTTGGTGAGAAGCAGACTGTCGGCGCCTTCCTCCTGCACCTTCTTCATCACTTCTGCCCGCTTCTCTTCAAAGCTCTTCCCTGCCAGCTTTTCGTCCAGAACCGGGAATTTCGGCCGATCCGTCCAGATTGCTTCTGCCAGATCCCGCTCATAGACGAATTTGTTTTCTTCCAGCTTTTTCTCATAGCTGATTCCCTGGGACATAGGCACCACCCTGCCGTCAAAGCCAAGGGTCTGCCCCGGTTTCATATTCTGCTGCAAAAATTCCAGAAGGGTGGGCACACCCTCATCCTGCATGCGGAACAGCTCCACCGTGGTACCCGCCAGCTCCTTTTCCGCCTGGATAAAGTACCTGCCGTCCGTCCAAAGCCCTGCCCCCTCCTGCCACACCAGCAGTGTGCCGTTGGAGCCGGAGAAATTACAGAAATACTCTCTTACCTTAAAATAGTCGTTTACATATTCGGAATTATGGAAATCCGCGGTAGGCATCATGTAAAAATCGATGCCCTCCCCGGCCATTGCCGTCCGCAGCGCGGCCAGCCTTTCCTGAATCACCTTATTCTCCATGTCGGTTCCCCCTTTTTGATAGCAGTCCGGCGTCCCCACCGGCGGCAAGCGCTGCCGGTTCCGCCCCTTCTACCGCTTATATTGCATATTTTTACACTTCCCGAATGCCGCCGGAGGCTCTGAGGAAGCGATGATTTCGTCAGCGCTTCCTCGGAAAATCTTCATTTTCTTTATACTTCTCGAATATTTCCCTGCACCTTGAGGTTCCCACCCGGTCACAGCCCAGCTCCAGAAACATTTCCAGATCTTTTGCCGTAGAAATACCTCCCGCCGCCTTGATCTTCACGCCGGGCCCGATATGCTTTTTGAAAAGCTCCACGTCCTCCCTTACAGCCCCGCCGGTGCCAAAGCCGGTGGAGGTCTTGATATAATCCGCCCCCCCGTTGGTCACTGCCCTGCACAGGGCGATCTTTTCTTCCTCTGTCAGATAACAGGTTTCAATAATAACCTTTAAAATGTGGCTGCCGCATTCTTCTTTGATTCTGTGAATCTCTTCCTCCACCTTGTCAAACTGCCCGTTCTTCACGTCCCCGATATTGACTACCATATCAATCTCATTACAGCCCTCCGCCAAAGCTTTCCTGACCTCGGCAATTTTAGCCTCCGTGACACTGTATCCCAGCGGGAATCCCACCACGGTACAAATATTGACCCTGTCCCCGTAGGTGTCGTGTATCCTTCCTATATACGCAGGCGGTACACAGACACTGGCAGTGCCATATTCAATGGCCTCCCCGCACAGACGTGCAATATCTTCCCATGTGGCAAAAGCCTTCAGCTGCGTATGATCCACATGCGCCATCATTTCCTGTATTGTCATATTCCTCTCCATTCTGCCCTCTTCCCCAACGCCTTGCCGTCGGAAATCCGGATCCCCCATACCAGTGCGGCGGAGCATAATGCTCCGCCGTCTTGTCCGTTGTCATATGCTGTTTTCCGCCGCGGCCGCCCTTTGGGGAACAGCCGCAGCCAGGGCACAACCTTCATTCCTTAGCAGGGAACCTGCCGGCTCATGCTGCCTCAGGCCTTGGGTCCTGCAGCAACCAGAGCCTTGCCGGCATCATTGCCCTCATACTTTGCAAAGTTCTTGACAAACCTGCCTGCCAGATCGTTTGCCTTGGTCTCCCAGTCAGCTACATTTGCATAGGTATCGCGGGGATCCAGAATACCGGTATCTACACCGGTCAGCTCGGTAGGGATCTCAAAATCAAAGATCGGAAGCTTCTTGGTAGGTGCATTGTTGATGGCACCGCTTAAGATCGCGTCGATGATACCGCGGGTATCCTTGATGGAAATACGCTTTCCGGTACCGTTCCATCCTGTATTTACCAGGTATGCCTTCGCACCGCTCTTCTGCATTCTCTTCACCAGCTCCTCCGCATACTTGGTAGGATGCAGCTCCAGGAATGCCTGACCGAAGCAGGCCGAGAAAGTAGGTGTAGGCTCGGTAATTCCACGCTCTGTACCTGCCAGCTTGGCCGTAAAGCCGGACAGGAAATAATACTGGGTCTGCTCGGGTGTCAGGATAGACACGGGAGGCAGCACACCGAACGCATCCGCGGAAAGGAAGATCACGTTCTTCGCAGCCGGCGCGGAAGAAACGGGACGTACAATATTCTGGATATGAGTAATGGGATAAGATACACGGGTATTCTCCGTTACGCTCTTATCATTGAAGTCAATCTTGCCTGCGCCGTCCACGGTAACGTTCTCCAGCAGAGCATCCCGCTTGATGGCATTGTAAATATCGGGCTCGGAATCCTTGTCCAGATTAATTACCTTTGCATAGCAGCCGCCTTCAAAATTGAACACGCCATTGTCATCCCAGCCGTGCTCGTCATCACCGATCAGCAGTCTCTTGGGATCCGTGGAAAGGGTGGTCTTGCCGGTTCCGGAAAGTCCGAAGAAGATTGCGGTATTCTCACCGTTCATATCCGTATTTGCGGAACAGTGCATGGAAGCAATCCCCTTCAAAGGCAGATAGTAATTCATCATGGAGAACATGCCCTTCTTCATCTCTCCGCCGTACCAGGTATTAATGATAACCTGCTCACGGCTGGAAATATTGAAGGCCACACAGGTCTCGGAATTCAGGTTCAGCTCCTTGTAATTGTCAACCTTCGCCTTGGAAGCGTTATAAACAACAAAATCCGGCTCAAAGCTCTCCAGCTCCTCTGCCGTAGGCTGGATGAACATGTTCTTAATAAAGTGAGCCTGCCATGCAACCTCCATGATAAAGCGAACCGCCATGCGGGTATCCTTGTTGGCACCGCAGAAAGCGTCCACAACAAACAGTCTCTTGTCGCAAAGCTCCTTCTTTGCGATCTCCTTCACCTTTGCCCAGGTATCCTCTGACATGGGATGGTTGTCATTCTTGTACTCATCGGAAGTCCACCAGACAGTGCCCTTGGAATTCTCATCCATTACGATGTACTTATCTTTCGGAGAACGTCCGGTATAGATACCGGTCATAACGTTCACCGCGCCAAGCTCCGTTACCTGACCTTTTTCAAAGCCTTCCAGGCCGGGCTTTGTCTCCTCCTCGAATAACATTTCGAAAGAAGGATTGTGTACGACCTCCTTGACTCCGGTAATGCCGTACTTGCTCAAATCGATCACTGCCATATCTTTTACCTCTCTTCCATGATTCTGATTGTAAATTTCAAAAAATTTACTGCTTATAATTCTAGCATGAATTTGTCTATCCGTAAAGTAGTGTTTCTCCACTTTAGAAAAGTTTTAGCGTTACGGTTCCGGCGCCCCTGCCGCGAAGCCAACATTGCGTTTCCCTGCAATTTAGCGGGACTTTCGGCTGCAATTTCAAAGGCACACGGGAATCCCTTTCGGAAGCCCCGTGTGCCTTGCTGATTTTTATCCAACTTCCAGACATGCCGCCAACGGCAGCACAAACCAATCCGTGGAACCAAAGCGCAAAGGTCACGCTTGGGAAGGATTGCCGCCAGGATTACGCCAGGAAATCCAGTACCACGTCCTTCATTTCCTCCACCTCGCATTGCTTCTGATGCAGTACCGGAGCCGTCCGGATCTCCTCTATGGCAGGGGGCACCGCCACGTTTGCCAACCGGGAAAGCTCATCCACCAGCTCAAAATCCCCCATGGAATCGTATTTGGCGTCGATGGCATTCATCACACTCCTGGTAAACTTAAAAGGACTTGCGGTAGAAGCAATCACGGTCTTTGTCTGATCCCCGGTCTCCTTCCTGTATTTCTGGCAGACCGCGCTGGCTACCGCCGTGTGTGTATCAATCACGTATCCGCAGGACTCATACAGACGCCGGATCTCCGCTGCCGTCTCCTTCTCGTCGGCATAAGCCCCGTAAAAATCGGAGAGCGCCGCCTTCATTTCGCCGGTAATTTCATATTTCCCCCGGGTGGTAAGCGCTGTCATCAGCTCCCGGTTCCTGTCCCCGTCATTCCCCGCGATCCGGTAAATCAGACGCTCCAGATTGCTGGAAATCAGAATATCCATGGAAGGCGAGCTGGTCAGCACAAATTCCCTGTTCCTGTCATAGGAACCGGTACGGAAGAAGTCATAGAGCACTCTGTTCTCGTTGGAAGCACAGATCAGCCTGCCGATGGGAAGCCCCATATTCTTCCCGTAAAACGCCGCCAGAATATTTCCGAAATTGCCCGTGGGTACTACCACGTTGATCTTCTCTCCGGGGGCTGCTTTCCCCTCCCGGAGCAAAGCAGCATAAGCATACACATAATAACAGATCTGAGGCACCAGCCTGCCAATATTGATAGAATTTGCAGAGGAAAACTGAAAGCCCTTCCTGTCCAGCCCGGCGGCCAGCTCCCTGTCGGAAAACAATTTCTTGACCCCCGTCTGCGCGTCGTCAAAATTGCCGTGGATTCCCACCACAAGGGTGTTGCTTCCCTTCTGGGTCACCATCTGCTTCTCCTGGATGGGGCTGACGCCGTTTTTGGGATAAAACACAATGATCCGGGTCCCCTCCACGTCCGCAAAGCCGGCCAGCGCCGCCTTCCCCGTATCCCCGGAGGTAGCCGTCAGAATGACAATCTCATTCTTTATCTGGTTCTTCCTGGCAGATGTGGTCATCAAATGGGGCAGGATAGACAGCGCCATATCCTTAAAGGCAATGGTGGCGCCGTGGAACAACTCCAGATAATAAGCCCCTCCCGCTTCTGCCAGCGGCGCAATCTCCCCGGTGTCAAATTTGGAATCATAAGCCCTGGCAATACAATCCTTCAGCTCCTCCTCCGTAAAATCCGTGAGAAACAGCTTCATCACCTCATATGCCACCTGGCGGTAATCCATACCGGCCAATTCCTCCAGACTCTTATCCAGCGCCGGAATATGATCGGGAACAAACAGGCCCCCGTCATCAGCCAGCCCCTTCAATATGGCCTCCGATGCCTTCACCCGGCTGCCTCCGCCTCTTGTACTGCTGTATAATACTTCCATTTCATCCTCTCCTCGATTTTGCCGAATCATTCCTCAACCGGCCGCTTCCATTCCGGCGCAGACGGCCGGCGGCTCCCATTCCCGGCATCCGCTGCCGGCACCCTAATTCCCGTTCTGCACGGGCCGGCTGCTCAGCTCCAGAAGCTTATCCCGCATGTCATTCTCCAGCTTCTGCAGCTCCATCTCCGCACTCCTTCGCTTTTCCCTGCCCTCCTGCTGGATTTTTAACACCTCGTCCAGGGTATTAATCAGGGTCTGGTTGGTAGTCTTCAGGGTCTCAATATCCACAATGCCCCGCTCACTCTCCCTGGCCGTCTCCACCGTAGCCACCTTCAGGGCCTCGGCATTCCTTTTCAGCAGCTCGTTTGTCATATTGCTGACCTCACGCTGGGCCCTTGCGGCATCGGTTGAATGATCCAGGCCGATGGCGATCACCATCTGGCTCTTCCACAGAGGAATGGTATTCACCAGCGTAGACTGAATCTTATCGCTCATCACCGTATCGTTGTTCTGGATCAGACGGATCTGAGGCGCCATCTGCAAGGATACCGTCCTCGTCAGTTCCAGATCATAGATCTTCTTTTCAAAGCGGTTGCACATTTCCGCATAATCCCTGGCAGCCTGGGTATCCTCCGGCAGCCTGCTCTGCTCCGCCTTTGCCACCAGCTCCGGAAGATGGACCTCCTGGGCCTCCTTCAGCTTCTTCTTGCCGGCAAGAATGTACATGGACAGCTCCTTAAAATAATTCAGATTCAGCTCGTACATCTTATCCAGCATGGCCACATCCTTTAACAGCGTGACCTGATGGGCCTCCAGCGCGCTGCTGATCTTGTTGACGTTGACCTCCGCCCTGTCATACTTTGCCTTCATGTCCGACAGCTGGTTGGCCTTTTTCTTAAACATTCCGAAAAAGCCCTTCGTCTCCTCCTCGTCCTCAATGGACCGCAGCTCGGAGACTACCCTGGTCAGCATCTCTCCCACCTCGCCCATATCCTTTGTGCGGACGTTTCCCAGGGCCGTCTCGGAGAAATCCGCTATCTTCTTCTGACAGCCCGCACCATACTGAAGTACCTGCTGGGTATTGGTAATATCAATCTTTTCGGCAAAGTCATCCACCATTTTCTGCTCTTCCGGTGTAAGCCTGACCTCCATCTCCTCTCCGCCCTGCTCTGCGGGAACTCCGCCCTCCGCCGTCTCCGCAGGCAGCTGCGGCTTTGTGTCCACCACCGGCTCAAAGGTCAGTGTAGGTGCCTCTTTCAGCATTTCATCCAGATCGTTCATCTATAGCCTCCTTGTGTTATGTATAAATAATCTATATACCTGTCTATTTCACCCTTGCAAAAACATCCTGTCCCGCCAGCCCTTCCTGTGCCAACATGGTCTGCAGCACCTGGGCATCCGTGGTCACATCATAGGCCGTATCCCTGTGCATCCTGCCCAACAGCTCCACAAAGGCACCGTTGATCGTGTCCAGGGTCTTCTCAATCTCTGCCTTGGCCTCAAATTCCTCATATGCTTCCACCAGCTTCAGCGTGGTAGGCAGATAATAGTTCATGAATTTCTGCATCTGATGCCGCTGCTCCGGATGTTCCCTTAAGGCCTCAAAAATCTCCTTCAGCAGATTTTCCAGCCGGAAGAGCTTGGCCGAAATCTCTTCTCCCGGAATATTATCATTCATATTCCGCAGCTTACGGATATATTCCTGCCCCTCTGAAATCATGGCCTCCAGCTCGCCGTTTCCGCCGTTTGCGGTCTCCCGGACCACATTGGCGGCACTTTCAGCCTTCTGCTCCCCGTTTTTCCCTGCGGCCGCTTTCTGCAGTACCTGCGCCCGCTGCTCCTTTTCCAGCTGCGCCCGCTGCTTCTCTATGTCCAGATATTCCCTGTAAATCTTGTCGTCCAGCATCAGGCAGCTCTCCTGCTTATCCAGATGCCCCTGGGGAAAATGCCCGGCCGACAGCATCTTGCGGATCTCCCTGAGGATAAATTTATGGGGCTTGTTCGTATAAAGCGACAGCTCTTCCAGATCGACATAGTGATTGTTCCCCGCCAGATGCAGGAATTTCTCCGCCAGATTCAGTCTCTTTTTCTGGTCACAGCCCACACCGATCATGCCGGCGAAAAAGGTCAGAATCATGGCCAGGAACGAAAAGACCACCCACCATCCGCCGCCATCCCCGATGGCAATGCCTAAAAAGATGGCGGAAAGTATTCCCATAACGCCGGTGCCGATACCGCCAAACACCTTGTACAGCACGCTGGAAATCTGCCCCACCCTGCGGAAAGGCGCACGCTTAACCGCAAGCTCCGTTTCCCGCATTTTCTGCTCCTGCATCTGCCTCTCCTGGGCCTGCTTACGTGCCCGGGTGGCATTTTCCCACTTTTCCGTCTGGTTTTCCACGGTGAAACCGGAAACAGCCTGTCCCACTCTGGATGTCACATTCTTCACCGTGTCCGTTACCGTATCTACCACTACATCCCCAAGATCCCTGAAATTACCGGTTTCCAGCGCATCCTCCACGGCATCTCTGATCTCTCTTCCAATATCGTTCCACGACTTATTATTATCCATTTCTTTGTCCTTCATCATCAGGGTATCTATATCACAATATGACCATACCATCCACAAATCACCGGACGCCCCAGCGAAAAAACAGAACCTGCCTTCGTCGGCAATTTCTTTCAGGAACATAGCCATTATCCCATAAATATCCCTTCATGGCAAGCACTTTGTTCACAACGGTTCCTTCCAGGAAAGACCTGCTGTGATTATTTGTAAAATTCATGCCCGCCATGGCGGAAAAGAAACGTAAGCTTCTCGTCAAACCACTTCATCTTCCTGCTGCTGGCATACCGCCTGGCTGCAAAATACAACGCCCCCTGGGAAATATCCTCTCCCGCCAGGGCCCTGTCCACCGCTTCAATGGTCTCGTCACTGACTTCCACGGTATGGATTCTCCCGCTGGCCACCGGCGAGAACTGCGTGACGCCCTTGGAGCTCTGAAATACCACCTCCGTCACCGTATCCGGAAAGCTGTCGCTGTCCACCCGGTTTAATACCACATTTGCCACCAGCAGCCGGCCGTCTTCGTCCTCATTGCCGGCCTCTGCCTCCACTATCCGGCGGAGCACGTCAAGCTCGTCTTCCTCCAGGAAGCGATACTCTCCCTGTTCCATTACACTGTAGCTCACCACCCGCTGCCCCGACGCAGTCACATCCGCAATTCCCACCCCGGCGCTGCTTCTGCCCTCCGCCGCCTCCGAAAGGATCTGCCCCTGTGACAGAAGCTCCATGTCCGCCATTCCCGGCAGCACCTGCTCCGGCGACATGGCCTCCATGTCCTCCAGCCTCAGCAGGGCCTGCTCCGGCGATACGGCCTCCATGTCCTCCAGCCTCAGCAGGGCCTGTTCTGACGATACAGCCTCCATGTCCTCCAGCCTCAGCAGGGCCTGCTCCGGCGATACGGCCTCCATGTCCTCCAGCCTCAGCAGCACATGCGGGGCCGCCGCCAGCGCCGCCTGCGCAACCTCCTGAACGCAGAAGCAGCCCATTAATACGATCCCATTACAAAGCAGCAACAAACTTAACGCTTTCTTGTACATATATGTATATGCCCTGTCCTTTCATATCTGATTCCGGAACAGCCTTGCCTGTCCGATATATCAGTATATGAAAGTATTGCCTGTTATATACCTTGGATGTTATACTGTCCTTAACCCGGTTCATTGCCTGCGGGCAGAAAGGAGGCCGGATATGGACAGATTCCCTGCGGCGGATAACGCCGGACAACAGCATTCCGAAGGTGTTTACTCTGCCTTCCGTAAAAACGGGGAGGCTTATTTCCGCGCCTCTCTCACTTACCGCGGAAAGCATATCAGCCTGGGCAGCTTTTCCACCTCCGGGGAGGCCCACGCCGCTTACCTCGAAGGCCGCCGTATCCTGGCAACCCCGTCCTGCAGGCCGGAAAGCTATGACGAAGACAGCCCCCTGCCCTTTGAAAAGTGGGTCTGCCTTGCCAATTTCAGAGATAACCAGCTTTATTTCGGTAATCCCATTTACATGGGGAAAAAAATGTTTTTCTACTACCTGTCCCCTGTAAAAATGCTGAAATTCGATCCTGATGACCTGTTCTACTATTCTTCCCATAAGATCATGTGCCGCGGAAACCATTATTTCGTGGCAGACTACGGACTGCAGGTCAGTATTGCCTCCCGATACGGCATCAAACCCTATGCCAGGGAAGGCCGGGATTACCGCTTTATCAACGGTGATTCCTGCGACTTCCGCCGGGAAAACCTGGAGGTGCTGAACGTCTACCACGGCGTCACTCCGGAACAGAAAAACGGACAGCCTGTTTATGCTGTCCGCATTCATATCCGTGGAAACTATATCGTAGGGCGTTACCATGACGAGATCACCGCTGCCATCGCCTATAACAAGGCCATAGACATACTGCATAAAAACGGCGTATCCAAAAAATTCCTGCCCAATTACATTGAAGATCTCTCTCCCAGCAAATACGCAGAGATCTATTCCTCCCTGCAGATTTCCCGGAAAATACTGGATTACACTACTTTTCCGCATAATCAATAAAGCTGATATTCAGGTTCACCGGCCCGGCAATCCCGTCTACCGATCCCTGGGTGCTGTACTGCCACATGCTGAATTTATAAGGGTAATCGGGAATATCTGCCGCCTGGGCCAGCCACACGTCATAGGCCGTCAGCTTGGACATGTCAATCTCCTTAATCAGCCATTCCTTGTTCCCATAGAGAATCGTTTTATAGCCTGCGGCTTCCACCGTATCCAGAAAAGCCTTTGCTATATTGGTGCGCTCCGATTTGCTCAGGGCATCGATCCTGGCTGTATCATTGGGTACAAATTCCATGTCAAAGGCCACAGGATAAGAAACGGTGTACTCCCCCAGGCTTTCCAGGACCAGGTTTGCCTCCTCTATGGCCTCCTCTTCCGTAATGGCCTGGGAGGAAAAATATACGCCCACGTCAAGCCCGGCATCGGCAGCACGCTTCATATTTTCGGCGAAATACTCATCCACAATCAGCTGCCCGGTACCGTACCCTCTCGCACCGACGCGGATCATGACAAAATTGATTCCTGCCTTCCTGACCTTTCCAAAGTCGATATAATCCTGGTCCTTTGAAACATCCACCCCCACATAGGATACCTGCTTGCCGTTCTCATAATATTTCATCAGATCGGACTGACAGACCAGCCTGGTGAAATCATATTCATGCTTGGGAAGATAGGGGCTGATCAGCACCCACTCCTCCTCCCCCTTCCTGTTCACCACCATGGTATGCTTCCCGTCGGTGGCAGGATCGTTTTCCACCTTTTCCTGTACCACAGGCTCCGAAGGCTTCGGTGTCTCCTCTTCCCTGGGCGGAAATTTATCCCAGAAATCAAGATCTTCCGGGTGCAGATTACTGCCCTCCGGGGAGGCGCTGTCCGGTTCCGGGGTCAGGATCACAGGGGAAGAGGGCCCCTGCTGCCCCGGGTTCCTGTTTCCGTGGCCTTTGCCGGTATTATTGGCCAATAGAACGATCACCAGAATAATGGCAATAAATACCGTAACCGCCACAATGGTCATCACCACCGTGGGAGTCATGCCGGACCGATCGTTATAATCATCATGCAGTTTCATATCCCGGCCTCTCCGCCTCCTTTCCCGTTCTCAGGTAATGGTACTTCGGGAAGAATGGCCCTTCACAGGCTTTCTTCCCCGCTTCACAGCTTAATAATCGCCTTTTTCGGACATTTCTCCGCGCAGGCGCCGCAGCCCACACATTTTTCCTGGTCGATGGCGGCATGGAACTCCGTCACCGTCACCGCCTGTACCGGACAATTCTTTACGCAGATGCCGCAGCCGATACACCCCGTATCGCAGACCTTCATGGTGACAGGCCCCTTGTCCTTTGAACTGCATGCTACCCCCAGCTTAGCTTCATAAGGCACCAGGGAGATCAGCTTCTTGGGGCAGACGGCGATACATTTCCCACAGGCCTTACACTTCTCCTTATCCACCACCGCCACACCGTTTACCACATGAATCGCGTCAAAGGGACAGACCTTTACGCAGGTGCCAAAGCCCAGGCAGCCGCTGTTACAGGACTTCGGTCCGCCGCCGGGCACGAAGCTCATCATCCGGCAGTCCTCGATTCCGTAATACTCGTAGTCCTTCTTTGTGCGGTCACAGTCGCCCTGGCAGGCCACAAAGGCCACCTGCCTCACGGTGTTTTCCGCTTCCACGCCCATAATCCCTGCAATCTGCTTTCCTACCGCCTCGCCGCCAACGGGACAGGCATTCACGGGAGCCTCCCCCTTGGCAATAGCCGCCGCCAGGCCGGAACAGCCCGCATATCCACAGCCGCCGCAGTTATTTCCGGGAAGCGCCGCCAGCACGGCCTCCTCCTTCTCATCCACCTGCACCTTGAACTTAATACCCGCGGCTCCCAGGAAGACGCCGACAAAGATACCGACTACACCAACCACTGCCGTAGCCGTGATAATTCCTACTACACTCATATGTCCTCCCCCTTCCTAAAGAGCCCCGGACAAGCCGGAAAATCCGATAAAGGCAATTGCCATCAGGCCTGCCGTCAGAAGCACCAGGGGCATCCCTTTAAAAGCTTCCGGCACATCGTTGTATTCGATCTTCTCCCGGATGCCCGCCAGGATTACAATGGCAACGGTAAATCCCACCGCTGTGCCAAATCCCACCAGCGTGCCCATGCCGATACTGTACTCCGCCTGCTCATTGCTGATTGCCACCCCCAATACCGCACAATTGGTGGTGATCAGGGGCAGGTACACACCAAGGGCCTCGTAGAGGGATGGCATCGCCTTCTTTAAAAACATCTCCACAAACTGTACCAGCGCCGCAATCACCAGGATAAATACTATGGTATCCAGATACCGCACATTCAGTCTAATCAGTACGAATTTATTAATAATTCCCGCCACGGCACTGGCCAGGGTGATGACAAAAATCACCGCCACTCCCATGCCGCCTGCGGTTTTCACCTTTCTGGAAACTCCCAGGAAGGGACATAACCCCAAAAACTGGCTGAGAACAACATTGCTCACCAGAGAGGTGCTGACCAGCAGCAGCAGGAACTCTCCGATCTTATGGATCACCATGGCAAACATTTATTTCCCCTCCTTTTCCAAGTCTATGATCTCCGGCCGTGCCGCCTTTTGCGGCTTCTCCGTACTTCCCGTCCGTCCGCCGGCATTTTCATCATAGAATCGTCTGCTGCAGCCCTTCTCCGAACAGTTCATGCAATCCTCGCTGCAGCCGGAACCGATTTTCTCGTAGGGCTTTCCTGCCTTTTTCCGCTTTCCCTTGATATAATTCTGCAGCGCCACCAGGCACGCCAGCACCAAAAAGGCCCCGGGAGCCTGCCCGAAGATCCGGATGGGCTCAAAGGAAGACGGCAGCACCGGGAAGCCGAACAATTTGCCTGCCCCCAAAAGCTCTCTCACCGCACCGATACAGGTCAGCGCAAAGGAGAAGCCAAGTCCCATGCCGATACCGTCAAACAGGGAGGCCGCCGGCGGATTGGAGTAAGCGTAGGCCTCCGCCCGGCCCAGAATGATACAGTTCACCACAATCAGCGGAATATAGACCCCCAGCGACTTGTTCAGCGCCGGCAGATACGCCTCAAGCAGAAGCTGCACAATCGTGACAAAGGACGCAATAATTACGATAAACGCCGGAATTCTCACTCTGTTTGGAATCACCCTTCTGAGCAGGGAAATAAACAGATTACTCAGGGCCAGCACCACCATGGTAGTCAGGCCCATACCCAGCCCGTTGACGGCCGATGTAGTCACCGCCAGCGTAGGGCACATGCCCAGCATCAGCACAAAGGTGGGATTTTCCTTGATAAAACCGTTGTGCAGCCTTTCAACCGCCTTATTCATTGACAGCACCTCCCCCCAGCAATCTCAACGCAACCTTCAGGCCGCCGTTCACCGCATTGGTAACGGCCCTGGTGGTGATGGTGGCACCACTGATGGCATCCACCTCATTCTCCGCCGCGGCACCGGATTTGGTGAAAACAAAGCTCTCAGCCTTCCGTCCCGCAAACTGGGGTGTCAGGACATTGGAAGCCTCCATGCCGAGCCCGGCAGTCTCGGAAATCTGGGTAATGGAGACCCCGTTCACCGTCCCATCCGTCCCCACACCCACGTACAGTACGATTTTACCGCCATAGGCTTTCGTAGAAACAGCCTCCGCCACATATCCGTAAAGCGTGCTGTCGTTGTACGCCGCAAATACGGTTCCTATCTCCACATTATCTTCCGCCAGCTCCGCGGCAAGCGCTTCCTCCGGCACGTAGCCGATGTCATCAAACCGCAGCGCAATCCCCTGCTCTGCAGCGTCAGGGAATACGGCAATACACGCCTCCTGTATGGCCTTTTCCTGTTGGATGCGCCTGGGCTCCTTGGTGAGCTCATAGACAAATCCCAGCAGCAGGCCGGCTATCAATGTGATGCAAAAGAGGATTCCTGCCTCCTTCAGCATTACGGAAACATCACTCTTATTTTTCACGACGTCTGCCTCCCTTCTCATACCCGAAGGCTCTCGGCTTCGTAATCTTCTCAATCAGCGGCACCAGCAGGTTGCCCAGGATAATGGCGTAGGACACTCCCTCCGCTCCGGAGCCGAAGACCCGGAACACTCCGGTCATAAGCCCCAGAAAGATTCCGAAAAGATACTGCCCCTTGATGGTGATGGGCCTTGTCACATAATCCGTAGCCATAAAGAAGGCTCCCAGCATCAGTCCGCCCCCTGACAGCTGTGCCGTAAGGTAAGCCGGTGAGAGCCACTGTCCCTTCGCCAGGTTCGTCACCGCCAGAAATACCACAAAGGTTACTATGTAGCTGCCGGGGATCCTCAGATCAATGACGCCCAGAAGAAGCAGGAAACAGGCTCCGATAACCAATGCTATGACGGAAGTCTCGCCGATAGTACCGGCAGTCCGTCCGATTACCATGTCCATCACGTTGACCTGGCCGCCCTCCTTTAAGATTGCCAGAGGAGTGGCCCCGGTATAGGCATCGCAGTCAAAAGCCGTCATGGCCGTGGGAAAGGAAATCAGCAGGAAACACCTGGCGGCCAGTGCCGGATTCATGAAATTCTGCCCCAGGCCTCCGAACAGCATTTTCACCACAAGGATGGCAAAGACACCCCCCAGTGCCGCCATCCACAGCGGAATGCCCACCGGAAGGTTTAAGGCAAGCAAAAGCCCGGTCACTACCGCGGAAAGATCGGTGATGGTCATTTTCTTTTGATACAGTCCAAACAGGAACTCCGTCAGCACGGTGCCGGCCACCGTCACCAGAATAACGGCCAGCGCCCTGGGCCCGAAATTGTAAATTCCGAAGCCGGTGGCAGGCAGCAGGGCAATGATGACCGCCAGCATGATGCCATTCGTCGTCACCCGGGAACGAATATGGGGATTTGATGATACTTTATATAATTCGCTCATGCCTTTCCTCCTGTTTTCTTCTTCGCCAGTTGTATCTTACGCATGGATTTGATCTCCTGGGTCAGCGGCCTCTTTGCAGGACAAATGAAGCTGCAGCAGCCGCACTCGCAGCATTCCATGCCATGGTTTGCCAGGAACGCCTCCTCGTCAAAATGCTCCGCATAGTCCGCCAGCCTGCTGGGAATCACCCTGCCGGGACACACATCCACACACCGCCCGCAATTAATACAGGGGCCCGGCTCCATAGCCGACACATCGTCCTTCGACAAGCCCAGAAGCGCCGTGGAGGTCTTGGTAGACGGTACATTCAGATCAAACATGCCAAAGCCCATCATGGGGCCGCCGCAGATAATCTTTTCCGGCCTGGTGCGGAATCCTCCTGCCGCATCCAGTATCTCCTGATAGCTGGTACCGATCTTCACCCTGAAATTGCCGGGATTTGCCACGGCATCCCCGGTGACGGTAACGATTCTCTCCATCAGGGGCCTTCCCTCTATCACGGCGCGGTACACTGCCACAATGGTATCCACATTATTGACCACGCAGCCCACATCTGCGGGAAGCATGGTGGAATTGATCTTCCTTCCCGTAGTGGCATAGATCAGCTGCCGCTCGCCGCCCTGGGGATACTTGGTCTTTAAGGCCTTGACGCTGATCTCGGGAATGTCCTTTGTCAGCTGCCGCAAAAGGGAAATACAATCCGGCTTATTATCCTCCACGGCTATAATTCCATGGGCATATTTGCCCCGGGTATTTTCAAACAGCCGCATCAGAATCTGCAGGCCCACCACCAGCTTCTCCGGCTCTTCCAGCATTCTGCGGTAGTCTGAGGTCAGATACGGCTCACATTCCGCGCAGTTTGCAATCACATACTCTATTTTCTCCGGCTCCCTGGGGGAAAGCTTCACGTGAGTGGGAAAGCCTGCCCCTCCCATGCCGACGATGCCTGCCTCACGGATAATGTCAATAATCTCCTCCCTGCTCAGCTTCTCCAGCGGCGCCGGCGGGTAAAAGCCTACATCCTCATACAAACCGTCATTTTCCACCACAATGCTCATGACCATATCCCCGGTCACGACCCGCCTTGGCTCCACGGCTTTCACCGTGCCCGATACGGAGGCATAGATCGGCGCGGAAACAAATCCTCCGCTTTCCGCTATTTTCTGCCCGGCCAGCACCCTGTCGCCCTTGCCCACGACCGCCTTTGCCGGAGCACCGATGTGCTGGGAGAGCGGATACACAAGCTCATTCCCCGGAAGCAAGTCCTGAATCGGTTTTTCCCTGGACAGGTCCTTGCCGTCGTATGGATGTATGCCGCCCGTAAATGTCAACTTTGCCATACCTTTCTACGTCCTTTCACCATTAATACTGTCGTCTGCGAATCCCTGTCGAATTTTGCAGAACCACCTCCATTAAATATACTATTTTTTTCAATAAAATACTACTGTAAAATTAAAATTTATGATATAATGATCGCAGAAGAAAAACAAGCGGCGCGAAGCGTTTGACGAAGTCAGACTTTAAGCGCGTCAGCGCGGGTTTGTGGGTCCGAGACCCTTGTTTTATAACACGGCAACAGGAGGTTTACCATGAGAATCTGCGAGGAAACCCTGGAAAATTTTTCTATTTCCTACCCGCTTGAAAGGCTTGCGCCTCTTGAGCGTATCCTCTTTTTTGATATTGAAACCACCGGTTTTACGGCCCGTTCCTCCAGCCTGTACCTGATCGGCTGCGCATACTATCTCGCCGGCAAATGGCGTACCACGCAATGGCTGGCCGAAAATGCAGATCAGGAGGCTGATATTCTGACGGCCTTTTTTGAGTTTGCCAGGTTGTACCGCTATCTGATCCATTTTAACGGCAACAACTTTGACCTCCCCTTCATTACCCAGAAATGCGAGCAGCTTTCCCTGCCCTTCAGCTTCGACCAGTTTCAGGGCATAGACCTGTACCGGCGGATTTCACCGTACAAATTCTTCCTCAAGCTGCCCAACTGCAAGCAGAAGACCCTGGAGCAGTTTCTGGGGAAGGAGCGCAGGGATGTATTTACCGGCGGTGAACTGATCGGCCTTTACCACGATTATGTCAATCATCCCAACGAATTTTCGGAAAATGCCCTCTTCCTGCACAACGCCTGCGACCTCAGGGGAATGCTGGAGGTCCTGCCCATGCTGGCTTATTATGATCTCTTTAATCAGCCCATCAAGGCAAAAAAAGTTCAGGCCAATTATTACAAGGATTTAAACGGCAATTCCCGCAAGGAGCTGGTGATCACCGTTGTGCCGGACACGCCTCTCCCCAAAGCGGTATTTACCTCCGCCGGCAACTGCTATTTCCGGGGAAACGGCTCCGAGGCCACCTTGAAAATCCCCATTTATGAGGAAGAGCTGAAATATTTTTATTCCAACTATAAGGACTACTACTATCTCCCCGACGAGGACGTTGCCCTCCACAAATCCGTGGCCGGATTCGTGGACAGGGAGCACCGTTATCCGGCTTCGGCAGCAAACTGCTACACCAGGAAGTTTGCCAGCTACCTGCCCCAGTGGGATGTCATATTCGAACCGTTCTTCAAGCGGGACTACAAAAGCCGTGAGCTGTTCTTCGAGCTCACCGACGATATGAAAAAGGATCGCCAGGCCTTTTCCAGATATGCTGCCCATGTGCTCACCATGATGGCTGCCACTTACTAAAAGAGTCATGATACTACTCTTCCATCATATATAACACCCCTTCCATCGATAAATGGAAGGGGTGTGTTTTGAACTATTATTTTATGTATTACACAGGCTTTTGATAGAAGAAAGAATTCTTCCTCTCAAAGCCTATTTCCTTGTAATTGACGATCTGCTCGGTGCTGCCGATAAAAAGCACGCCGCCCGGGGCAAGAGACCTGAAAAATTTGCGGAAGACCTCGTCCTTGGCTTCCTCCGTGAAATAAATCAGTACATTGCGGCACACAATCATGTGACAGCCCGTGGGATAGGTATCCTTTAACAGATTATGCTCCTTGAACTCCACCCGTGCCTTGATTTCGTCAGCCACCTTAAAGGAAGGGCCCACCTGGGTAAAATACTTCTTTTTCATATCATCCGGCACAGCCTGGATACTTTTACTGTTATACAGCCCCATCTTGGCCTTGGCTATGATCTGCTTATCCAGATCCGTGGCAAATATCCGAATATTTAACATCGGCACATGCTTTGACAACGCCATTACCAGCGAATACGGTTCATCACCGGTGGAACATGCGGCACTCCATATTTTCAGACTGTTCCCGAACTTTTTAATCAGCTCGGGAATCACCTGCCCGTCCATCAGCTTCCACTGTTCCGGATTGCGGTAAAATTCAGAGACATTAATGGTGATGTAGCTGACAAACTCCTCAAACAGCTCTTTGTCTGTCTTCAGTCCGTGAATATACTTATCATAACCGTCAATTCTATGCTTGGCAATCAAAGTATCTATACGGCGCTTCATCTGCTTTTCCTTATAGCAGCTTAAGTCAATCGCAGTCAGCGCCAGCACTTCCTTCTTAAAATATTCATAATCATATGTCATGGCACACACCACCCTGTTTCATTAATCTTCCTGATCCTGCGCCGCGATCACTGCGTCAATATCCACAGACACCACGTCCGCATCGGAATCCTCGGTATCACGCCCCGGTTCCGGTACGAGCATAGCCTTAACGCTCAGGGAAATCTTTCTTTCCTCTTCGTTGAAATCAACTACCTTCGCCGTTACTTCTTCACCGACGCTCAGCACGTCAGAGGGCTTTTCCACATGCTCCCTGGAAATCTGGGATACATGAAGCAGCGCATCCACGCCGGGTTCCAGCTCCACAAACGCACCGAAGTCCGTCATCCTCGCCACCTTACCGGTGACAATGTTTCCGATTGCATATTTCTCGGCCGCATCCCTCCAGGGATTTGCATCGTCAAATTTCAGGGAAAGGGCAATCTTGCTGCCGTTGATCTCCTTAATCAGCACCTTAAGCTGCTCGCCGACCTTGAACACCTTCTTGGGATGCTCCACCCGTCCCCAGGACATTTCGGAAATATGAAGCAGGCCGTCGGCTCCGCCCAAATCCACAAATGCGCCGAAATCGGTAACGTTCTTTACCACACCCTCCACGACGTCACCCTCATGGATCCTTTCAAACAGCGCTTTCTGAAGCTCTGCCTTCTGTGCGGCTACAAGCTGCCTGCGGTCACCGATGTATCTTCTCCTCTTGGGATTGTACTCGCTGATTACAAATTCAATTTCCTGTCCCGCATATTTCGACAGGTCTCTCTCGTAGGTGTCGGAAACAAGGCTTGCCGGAATGAAGATTCTCACTTCATCCACAACAACGCTTAAGCCGCCCTCCAGCACCTGTGTTACGGTTGCCTTGAGCACTTCCCTGCTATTATATGCTTCTTCGATCCTCTTATTTCCTCTGTCTGCAGCGAGCCTCTTGTAAGTCAGGACCACCTGGCCCTCGCCGTCATTTACCTTCAGTACCTTGACTTCCATGGTGTCGCCGGGCTTTACCACTGTTGTCAGGTCAATGCTTGAATCGTTGGTGTATTCGCTTCGCGTAAGAATACCGTCAGACTTATAACCGATATTCAAAACGATCTCATCTGCTTTGACATCGATGACCGTGCCCTCGACTACCTCTCCTGAATGTATTGTCTTAATTGAATCTTCCAACATTTGTTCAAAAGTTAATTCTGACATAATTTTGAACCTCCTCGATTAATTTATTTGGGGTGGAAGCCCCCGCTGTAATACCCACCAGTCGGACAGATTTAGGCAGTTCTAAATGCAAGTCATCCAGTGTCTGTATAAAATAGGTATTCGCACATTCCCCGCTGCAGATTTCATACAGCTTTTTTGTATTGGAGCTGTGCTTTCCTCCTATTACGATCATTGCGTCAGCCTCACCTGCAAGAGCCCTGGCAGACCGCTGACGTTCCTCTGTCGCGCTACATATAGTATTCACAACACTACTATTGTAACCTTTTTTTTCAAAAATTTCAACTATATAATAAAATTTATTGTAGTTAAATGTCGTTTGGGAGACCACGCAAATGTTTTTCCCTTCCGGCGGGACAAATTTTTCCGCTTCTTCCACGGTTTCCAGCACAGCGGCATCCCCCCGGCACCAGCCCAAAGTACCCTTCACCTCGGGATGTCCCGGGTCGCCCACAATCACAATATAGTTTCCCTTGCTGCTTTCCTTCTCCACGATTCCGTGAATACGTTTCACAAAGGGACAGGTGGCATCCACATACTCCAGACCCTTTTCCTCCAGGATTTCATAGATCCGTTTCGACACGCCGTGGGCACAGATAATCACCATTGCCGAATGCCCGGAGCCCTCCTTTCCGTCGGGAAGCGCCTCCAGCGCCTGCACGCCCTCCAGCACCCTCACGCCCTGGCTCTCCAGCTCCCGGATCACTTCCTCATTGTGCACAATCGGGCCATAGGTATATATAGTTTTCCCGCTTTTTATCTGTTCATACACCGTATCCACCGCTCGTTTCACACCAAAACAGAATCCGGTGCACTCGTCAATTCTGACCTCCATATACTTTCTCCGTTCCCAGTTATTATCCTTACCGGCCGCAGAGTGCGATAATCCTTTCCACAACCTCTTCTTTCGTCATGTCCGAGGTATCCACCGCTACCGCATCCTCCGCCTGCTTTAAGGGTGAGGTCTCCCTGTGCATGTCACGGTAATCCCGTTCCTCAATATCCTCCCGGATTTTTTTCAGGTCACAGGCCTCCCCCTTTGCAGCCAGCTCGTCATAACGGCGCTTTGCCCTCACTTCACTGCTGGCGGTAAGATAAATTTTGACCTGTGCATCCGGCAGCACACAGGTGCCAATATCACGCCCGTCCATGATACAGTCGCTCTCTGCCGCCAGCCTGCGCTGCAGAACTACCAGCTTCCTGCGGACCTCCGGTATGGGACTGATGACGGATGCCGCGGTTCCCACCTCCTCGGTGCGCAGCCGGGGGCTCACGTTCTCACCGTTGAGGACCACCACCTGCACACCGTCCTCATAGCGAATGGTGACATCCGCCTTTTCACAGGCTTCCACAATTTTCTCCCTGTCCTGCAAATCAATTTTCTGTCTCAGCACAAAAAGCGCCAGGGCACGGTACATCATACCGGTATCCACATAAATCAGATTCAGCTTCTTTGCCACCGCCTTTGCGATGGTGCTCTTTCCCGCGCCTGCGGGGCCGTCAATCGCTACCTTGTAAGTCATTTTCCTTTTTCCTCCCGTTCTGCCCTGCCAGATGTCCCGTTGACCAGGCAATCTGCAGATTAAAACCGCCGGTCAGCGCATCCAGGTCCAGTATCTCCCCGGCAAAGTAAAGCCCCTTTACCTTCTTCGACTCCATCGTGGACGGATTCACATCCTTCACGGATACGCCGCCTCCGGTAATGATCGCCTCCTCAAATCCTCTCGTCCCCGTCACTGTCAGGGGAAGCCCCTTCATCAGCTTCACAAAGGCCCTGCGCTCCTCCCTGGTAACCTCATTCACCTTTTTGTCGGGGCAGATGCCGGACAATGCGACCATCACCGGTATCAGCTTTGCCGGGAACAGTGCTCCCAATGCGTTTTTAAACTGCCTGTTCCTGTTTTCTTCAAAGTCCCGGAGCAGCCGCCTGTCCAGCTGCTCTTCCTCCATGGCCGGCTTTAAATCCAGCAGCAGCCCTGCCCCGCCCTTTTTATAATAGCTGCCGGCGGTCAGCACCAGCGGGCCGCTGACACCGAAATGGGTAAACAGCATTTCTCCGAAGCCCTCATACACCTTCCTGCCCCCGCACACCATCTGCAGGGATACATTCCTCAGGGAAAGCCCCATGAGCCGTCCGCACCAGGGCTCCTTCACCTCCAGGGGAACCAGCGCCGGCCGCGGCTCCACCACCCTGTGCCCCGTTTTCTCCGCGAAGCGGTAACCGTCCCCCGTAGAACCGGTAGACGGATAAGAGAGGCCTCCGGTACAGATGATCCCCCTGTCTCCCCGTATCTTACGGCCGTCCCCAAGCAGTACCTGCAAATGCCTCATTCCTCCCGCATACGCTATCCTCCGTACCGCTGCCTTGCTGCGCCCCAGACCCCGATGAAATGCAGGCCGGCGTACTCGTCAGCAGATCCGCGGCTTCTGTATTCAGCAGGATTTCCACAGCGGATTTTTTCAGCTCCCGCTGCAACGCCGCTATTACATCCGAGGAGTGGTCGGATACCGGAAAGACCCTGCCGCCCCGCTCGGTTTTCAATGGACAGCCGGCCTGCTCCAGCAAATCCATAACGGCTGTATTGTTAAATTCATAAAAGGCACTGTATAGAAATTTCCTGTTGGTGCAGACATTTTCAAACAGTGTGTCCATATCGGCGGCATTTGTGACATTACAACGGCCCTTGCCTGTAATGTACAGCTTTTTGCCCAGCTTTTCGTTTTTTTCGATCAGGGTGACGTCATCCCCTGCCCGGGCCGCCGCCAGTGCCGCCATCATCCCCGCAGGACCTCCGCCCACCACGATTACCCTGCCCATACCGTCCACCTCCGGTTTCTTCCTGTCAACTCTAACTCCTCTTCTTCATTCCGTTTCTTCCCGCCGCAGAGAATAATTCAGCATGGGTTCATCATCGATAAAGTTAATTTCGTCATTCAGGTAAACCTGATAATTGTTCCATGTCTCCTCCAGCATCTCCAGATTCCGCTTTACGTCCTGGGGACACTTCAGGCACAGCGCTACCACCAGGGCATTGATTACGCTTAAAGGGGCCACCAGGGAATCGACAATGGACACCATATCGCTCCTGGCCAGAAGGTTGCAGGAGGAATACAGGCTCATGGGGGAATGGGTGGAATCCGTTATGGCAATCACCTTGGCGTTCCTGTCGCTGGCAAACTCCATGGCCTTTAAGGTACGCATGGAATACCTGGGAAAGCTGATGCCGATAAAACAGTCCTTTTCACTGATTCTGATCATCTGCTCAAAGGTTTCGCTGACACTGGTAGTCTTTAACAGTACCACTCCGCCCCGGATCATATTGAGATAAAAATGCAGAAATTCCGCCAGGGGCCCGTTGCTGCGCAGACCCATGATATAAATGGTATCCGCCTCCAGAATCGTATTCACGGACATTTCAAAGGCTGTGGGGTCCAGGTGGTCTATAGTATGCTGGAGCTTTTCAATATCAGCCGTTATTACAGAGGTTAATACCTCCGACTGGGAGCTTCTGCCGTACTTTGCATCCATTTTCTGTACACTGCTGAGCTTTCCCCTGACGCACTCTTCCAGGGCCCGCTGGAACTCCGGATACCCTTCATAGCCAATGCCGGAAGCAAACCGCACCACGGTAGATTCGCTGATCCCCAGAAGCTCTCCCAGCCTGGCCGCCGTCATGAAAACCGCCTGGTCATAGTGCTCCAGAATATAGGACGCAATCGCCTTATGGCTTTTGCTCATCTTATTATATTTCTCTGATACACGGCTCAATACATCATACTCTTTTCCCAAACCTGTCTCCTATCCGTATTCCCACATTCCCCACATGCCGTCTCCGACGGCAGTGCCGGCGCAGCCGGCACAAACAATCCGCGAAACCAAAACGCAAAAGGCCGCGCAAAGCGCTTAGGCCGCGCAAAGCGCTTAGGTCGCGCAAAGCGCTTAGGTCGCGCAAAGCGCTTAGGTCGCGCAAAGCGCTTAGGTCGCGCAAAGCGCTTAGGTCGCGCAAAGCGCTTAGGTC
>CAJTKW010000051.1:24887-29888 GCA_910577035.1 uncultured Acetatifactor sp. | reverse complement strand
GACGCCAAGAAGTTCTAAATCTCACACGGAAGAACGCAAGCGAGCAAGCTCGCTTGCGTTCTTCTCACCGATTGTTTGTGCCGGCTGCGCCGGCATGTCTGAAAGTGAAAGGAATGAAGATTTTCTAAGCGGTCAAGAGGGGCATGGCCACCTCTTTAGTACGTCCGCTAAGAAAATCTAAGTCATTCCTGGAAGAATCGCAAGAGCGGCGATTCTTCCAAGCACTATTTTTACGCTTTGCACGACTTTTGCGCTTTGGTTTCACCGATTGTTTGTGCCGCCATCAGCGGCACTGCCGCCGTTGGCGGCATGTCTGGAAGTGAAAGGAATGACTTGACAAATACCCCTGCAGGGTATACTCTGGTAGAAGCAGAGATACCCCGCAGGGGTATTTTTGAGAGGATAGGAAAAGCATGACAGGAGATACTATGGGAAACGAAATGGAAAAAGAGGCGGAAGAGAAGCGGACAGAGTCCTGCTGTCATATGAAATCCACGCCCAGGGAGGAGGCCGGGCTGCGGCAGCTGAAAAACCGTCTCAGCCGCATGGTGGGGCAGCTGAACGGGATTGGCAGGATGCTGGATGAAAACCGGTACTGCGGAGAGGTCCTGACCCAGGTAGCGGCTGTGGAGAGTGCCCTGCAGGCCTTTGGCTATCTGGTATTGCAGGAGCATATGGAGACCTGTGTGGTGGAAGAGATCAGGAAGGGGAATACGGATGTGGTGGAAGAAGCAGTGGAACTGATTAAAAAGTTAAAATAAAGCCAGGCAAAGGAGTACTAATATGAAGCAGAGGTATCATATATCCGGCATGACCTGTTCCGCCTGTTCGTCCCATGTGGAAAAGGCGGCAAACAAGCTGGAAGGAGTGAGGAAGGCTTCCGTAAATCTGCTGACGGAGACCATGGAAATCGAATATGATGAGAATATATTGACCCGGGAGGCTATCGAGGCGGCGGTAGAGAAAGCAGGATACGGTGCCAGCCTGATAATCGGGGGCAGCCACACGGCCGGAGGGGGAAAGGAAGGTTCTGCCCGGGGACAAGACAGCAGCCGGGACTCCGGTTGTGAGGGCGGGAAGGGAAGCTGTGGGTACGCCCGTAACCCTGACGGCGGGGATTCTGTCAGTACTGCCGGTAACCGGGGCAGGCAGAGCGTACAGCGGAAGGCCAGGGAAGAGACAAGGGCTATGAAGCGGCGGCTGGGCATTTCCATAGGATTTCTGATTTCGCTGATGTATGTGGCCATGTATCATATGTATAACCAATGGTTTGGGCTGCCGATTCCCGGGTTTGTGCATCGGTTTCTGCATGGAAACGAGAATGCCATGACCTTTGCCATGACCCAGTTTATCCTGTTGCTGCCCATTTTGTATATGAACCGTAAATTTTTCTCCGTGGGATTTAAGACTCTGAGGCATCTGTCGCCGAATATGGACAGTCTGATTGCCCTGGGGGCCTCTGCCGCCATAGGCTACGGCATCTTCGCCATGTACCGGATCAGCTATGGCCTGGGCCATGGGGATATGGCGGTGGTGGAGCAGTATGCTCATGATCTTTATTTTGAGTCGGCGGGGATGATCCTTACACTGATTACGGTGGGGAAGTACCTGGAAAGCCGTTCCAAAGGAAAGACCAGCGAAGCAATCACAAAGCTTATGGACCTGTCTCCGAAAACGGCCATAGTGGTGGATGAGGAAGGAAGGGAGCGGGAGATCCCCACGGAGGAGCTGCGGAGCGGGGATATTTTCCTGGTAAAGCCGGGCAGCCTGGTGCCGGTGGACGGTACGGTACTGGAGGGAAATTCCAGCATTGATGAGGCGGCGGTCACCGGGGAGAGTATTCCGGTGGAGAAGCAGCCGGGGGACAAGGTGGTTTCCGCCACGGTAAACAAGGCAGGCTTCTTGAAATGCCGGGCAGACCGGGTGGGAGAGGACACTACCCTGGCCCAGATTATCCGGCTGGTGGAAGAAGCCAGTGCCAGTAAGGCACCCATTGCCCGGCTGGCGGATCAGGTGGCGGGAGTGTTTGTGCCGGTGGTCATCGGTATCGCCCTGGTGACGCTGGCGGCCTGGCTGATTGCCGGTGCAGGGGCGGAATTTGCCATATCTTCCGCCATAGCGGTGCTGGTTATATCCTGTCCCTGCGCTCTGGGGCTGGCAACGCCGGTGGCGATTATGGTAGGGACCGGCGTGGGAGCCAGGCACGGCATTCTTATTAAGTCCGGGGAAGCCTTGCAGCAGGCGAAGGAGATTGATACGGTGGTGTTGGATAAGACAGGTACCCTTACTTCCGGAAAGCTGCATGTCTCGGGCACCGGCTGTTATGTGCAGGATATGTCCCTGGAGACCATGGTAAGCATTGCGGCGGCGCTGGAGAAAAGAAGCGAGCACCCTTTGGCAGAGGCTATTGTAGCCTATGCGGAGCGGGAAAAGCTTGAGCTGCCGGAGATACGGGATTTCAGGGCAGTCTTTGGCAGAGGCGTGGAAGGGGTGCTGGCGGAGGATATTGCTCCCCGGGCAAGGGTGTCCCGGCCGGACGGGAGCGACGGGCCTACGGCGGTATTTCTGGCAGGAAAGCGGGCAGACGGCTCCAGGGTGATCTTTACGTCCAAGGCAGATGAGAATACAAAGGGGGCAGAGGGGCTGAAGGAATGGGCAGACCTTTCCCCCGAGGATCAGAAGTCGGCGGCGGAGTTCCTGACCCGGGCCCGGGAGGTCGGGCAGGCGCAGGATGCCGGTGCAAAAGCCGGAACCCGGTACTATGTGGGAAACCGCGCCTACATGGAGGAAAACGGGATTGTCATTGACGAGACGGTGGCCCGGGGTCTGGATTCCATCGCCGAAGAGGGCAGGACGCCGCTGCTGGTCGGAGAGGAAGGCCGTCTTCTGGGCTGTATTGACGCGGCGGATCAGATCAAGGGCAGCTCCTGCGCTGCCGTACAGAAATTCCGGGAAATGGGTATTCACGTGGTGATGCTTACAGGGGACAACAGGCGTACGGCGGAGGCCGTGAAGCGGCAGCTTGGCATGGAAGAAGCAGTGGCGGAGGTTCTTCCCCAGGATAAGGAAAGGAAGATCCGGCAGCTGAAGGAGTCCGGAAGGAAGGTAGCCATGGTGGGGGACGGCATCAATGATGCCCCGGCCCTGACGGCGGCGGATGTGGGAATGGCAATCGGTGCCGGAACGGACGTGGCGATGGAGAGCGCCGATATTGTGCTGATGAAGAGTGACCTCAGGGACGCGGTGACGGCCATTGGCCTCAGCCGGGCAGTGATCCGCAATATCAAGCAGAACCTGTTCTGGGCTTTCTTTTATAATGCTATTGGCATTCCTCTGGCGGCAGGGGTGTGGTATCCTGCATTCGGAATCAGGCTCAACCCCATGTTCGGGGCGGCGGCCATGAGCCTGAGCAGTATTTTCGTGGTAGGGAATGCCCTGCGGCTCAGAGGCTTTCGGAGCGGTTTCCCGACAATGGCTGCCGCAGAAGACTCGCCGTCGTCGGCAGAAGGGGCCGGGAAGGCAGCAGAATCAGCGGCGGCAGAAGGAGCCGGGAAGGCGGCAGAATCGGCGGCAGAAGGGGCCGGGAAGGCAGCAGAATCAGCGGTAGAAGGAGCCGGGAAAGCGGCAGAATCGGCGTCGGCAGCAGGGGCCGGGAAGGCGGCAGAAGAGGCTGGAGAAGCAGCGGTATCAGCGGCCGGGAAGGCGCCGGATGCAGAAGGCGAGGGCGTCACCGCAGAACAGGCTGGAGAAGCTGCTATGGAACAGGCAGAAACGGAAGGGAAAACAGAAAGGTTACAAGCAAAAAGAAGCATAAAACAGGAAAGCGAGGACAACAAAATGACAAAGGTAATGACGATTGAGGGAATGATGTGCGGACACTGCACAGGCAGGGTACAGAAAGCGCTGGAGGCTGTGGCAGGTGTGAGTACCGTCACTATGAGCCTGGAGGATAAGACAGCTACGGTGGAGCTTGCCGGCGAAGTGGGGAATGATGTGCTGACCGGGGCAGTCAGCGAAGCGGGCTATGAAGTGACGAAAATTGAATAAGTACCGGAACCGTTACGACTTTACATCTTTTTCAGAGAAGTTTATAATTTCTTTATTGATTTTTGACTGTACTATGTTATATTCATTATAGAACAGGCAAAAAGAAATGGGACTGAAAATGTTCCCGGAATGGGGGGTCTATATGAATATTCAAAAGTTTACACAGAAATCCATGCAGGCGGTGGAAGGCTGCGAACGCCTTGCCTATGAGTATGGGAATCAGGAGATCGAGCAGGAGCATCTGCTCTACAGCCTGCTTACGCTGGAGGACAGCCTGATCCTGAAGCTGATCGAGAAGATGGAGATCCAGACAGAGCACTTTATGGGAAGGGTGGAGGAAGCCCTTTCCGGGCGTACCAAGGTCCAGGGCGGCAAGGTCTATATCGGGGAGATGTTGAACAAGGTGCTGATCGGCGCCGAGGACGAAGCCAGATCCCTGGGGGATGAATATGTTTCCGTGGAGCATTTGTTTCTGGCGATGCTTAAAAACCCTAACCGGGGGATTGCTCAGATCTGGAAGGAGTACGGTATTACCAGAGAACGTTTTCTGCAGGCGCTGTCCACGGTGAGAGGCAATCAGCGGGTTACCAGTGACAATCCCGAGGCTACCTATGATACCCTGAATAAATACGGGCAGGATCTGGTGGAGAAAGCCAGAAACCAGAAGCTGGATCCTGTCATCGGCAGGGACAGTGAGATCCGCAATGTCATCCGTATCCTTTCCAGAAAGACCAAGAACAATCCCTGTCTGATCGGCGAACCCGGCGTGGGCAAGACTGCCGTGGTGGAGGGCCTTGCCCAGCGGGTGGTCAGGGGAGACGTGCCCCAGGGGTTGAAGGACAAGAAGATCTTTGCCCTGGATATGGGGGCCCTGGTGGCAGGTGCAAAGTACAGGGGCGAATTTGAGGAGCGTCTGAAGGCGGTGCTGGAAGAAGTGAAGAACAGCGACGGCCG